>JAZRJC010000087.1:0-7449 GCA_045645605.1 Eubacteriales bacterium
TCCTCGAAATAGCAAGCCTTGCCCTCGATATTCAGATAATACTTATATTCCTCGGCAACTCTGCCGCTATAGAATGTGATCTGATAAAAATCAGTTCCTGCAAGACTATCGGGAAGCTCCGAAACTTTCTTCGCTCTATCATTCATATTGATAAAGAAAGAAACTATATCCCCCTTGTTCTCTGTTTTCACAATGTTTGAAAAGCTCTTTCCTGACAGATCGCGGATATCCATTTTTTCAACGTATCTGTTTGATATGGGCTGATCCTTCGTTGCGATATAGCTTGCGATCGCGATGTATGTCGGAATAAAAATTAAAACAACACAAAGTATTGAAATTATCGTTTTTTTCATAAAAGCCTCCCTGCCTTTTGGCATTGTTTATTTTGACTTCAAGGTTTATTCCATATTATTATACTACATTTTTCGCAATAGGTCAATACAAAAAGTAAAAAAATAAGCTTTTTTAAGTAAAACAAGAGAAAACCGCCGCGAAAAACCGCGGCGGTTATAGTTATCTGTTTTAATTATTCGGATTAGCCCTCAACAGGAACAACAGTCACAGATGTGATGTGGGGGTTAACACCCTCATACCAGTAAAGGAAGCCTTCCATATCAACTGTATCGCCGATATTGAGCGCCTTAACTGCCTTATATACGTCTGTGTCTGCACCGCAGAGGTAAGACTCAACTGTGAAGCTATAAGTATTAGCTCCGTCTGTTACGTTGAAGTAAAGGTCGTCACCCTCCTGACCTGAGCCGTCCCACTTATAAAGGAATGCAACATCGTTGCCGTCAGCATCCTTTGAAGCAGCAACTGTGAGGCCCTTGAAGGCTGCGAAAATATTCTGCTTGTTGATAAGCTCGTCTGTGCCGAGAAGTGCTGTAACGTCCTCAGCCTCAGCTATATAGCTACCCTCGAGAATTTCAAACGTAGCGTCCATAATTTCAACTTCGCCTGACCATTCACCCTTGTAGCCTGTTACCTTGATCTTTGTACCGGGAACGAGCTTTGCTGCGTCCTCTTCAGCGCAGGCCATTCCATATACGAAGTATGCGCCGTCTTTGTCCTGAAGGTAAGCTGTGATTGTGTTGTCCCACCAGCCCTGTGTTGCCTGAACGTAAGCTTCGATAACAACCTCTGCATCAATCTCAGCTGCAATGTACTCTGCATAAGTCATTACACCCTCGCCCTTTACGTCGGGAGTTACGTCGGGAGCTGTTGTTTCTGTATTAGCTTCTGTCTGTGCTGCTGTGTCAGCATTTGTTTCTGTGTCCTTAGCCTCGCCTTCGCCGCAGCTAACGAGAGCCACGAGAGCAAGAGAGAGAACCAAGAGCATTACTAAAAACTTTTTCATTTTTTAGTCTCCTTTTCTTTTGATGGCAACATTATACACCATTTGATATTAAAAATCAAGAGTTTTTTTAATTTTCATCCGATTTTTTTCGAATAGTGTAAGATATTACCAAGTAAATTATTATGAAACACCAAATTGCTGTTAAAGATATCAACAGGATTTTTGACGCAGTTGGCAATTCTCCCAGCTGTTCCCTATCCTTTGCTTCATCTCCCTCAACAATTTGAGGTTCAAACTGATCAAGTCGGTAAAGTGCTGTCACTTCACCGTATAATTTTTCCATATATGCATCATCTACCGTCTGCTTGCGTCTTACCGATTTCGTTACGTTCTCGATAAGCTGTCCTGCCGCGTTTCGTAGGGATGCCGAGCCGTTGAATACGGGAGTTACGAAGGTATTGTCAATGTTATCCATCAAGAGCTTTGATGCCTTGATTTTTATCTCATAATGATCCTCGTCTATGCCTATATTCAAAATATAGTCTGTATATTCCTCATTAGCTTGTGCCTTCGAGGTTACGGGCAGATATCCTTCCGTTTTTGCGTATGCAATCTGCACCTTATCAGAGAGCAAATATTGAACGAACAACCAGGACGCCAGAACCTCCTGCTCGTTTTCCTTATTGAATACGCATACGGATGGGCCTTGAGATATCATCTGAGGATTTTCGGGATCAAACTGGGGTATCGTCATAACCTCTGTTTCAAATTCGACAAGCTTGTCCTCGCTTATATCAAGCAGGGGGGCTTCGCTTCCCATCCAAGTAGCGCCGGCCGTTGAATCTATTGCAAAAATGCACTGTCCCGCGTTCAGAAAGTTTGCGGGATAGCCTGCAATTTTGAAGGTGCAGAATGCCCCGTTCCTTGTGTTTTCGGCAACAGTATAAAGAAGATCGCGGGTCGTATCGTTGAAAATTTTGATTTCTCCGATATCCGTCGAATAATCGGCACCAAGCTGCCTGAGCATCTGAATCATCATATTGTCGGTCGATTTGTATATTATAGGCATCATAACCTTTTGAGCGTTAACCTTGAAATTTCCGTCAGCATCCTTTTCTGTAGCCGCTTCCGCAACCTGCCAGATAAAGTCCCACGTAAGCGTTTCGGGAAGAGTGAATCCGAGCTTTTCAACGTAGGTTTTATTGACGTAGCACGCCTCGGTTGAGCGCATATACGGCATTGCGTATTGCACACCCAAGATTTTACACTCATCAAGAAATTTAGGCACAATCTCCGCCTCGTCAGGAGCGTCAAATTTAACGTCACTGCCGCCAAGACCGTATTTTTCATCCGCCATAAGACTGTCAAGGGGAGCAACTACGTCATCTCCCGTTATATACGTGGCAATATGGTCGGGATAGGTTATGCAGACGTTCGGAGTTGTTCCCGTTGCTATATTCGTTATAACGTCGTTATAGATTCTTCCATAGTCCGTATAAAGATTGAGGTGAATTTTCACGTTGGGATATATAGCCTCAAAATCCCGAATGGCCTGCTCGTAAATTCTCGTTTGAGTTACGTTCGTATCGTTTTTTGCCCAGAAGATAAGCTCCAATGGCGTGTCCTCGTCAAAATTTTCAGGAACAGAAAAGGAAGCGACATTCTCAGTCCTTTCGTTGCTTTCTTTGTCAACTATCCGACCGTGACAGGAAGAAAGAAAGGCTATTGCAAATAAGAGAAGTAAGGCTGTCAGCCTCTTTGCCATATTTTTTGCCATCATTCCTTAATACCTCCCGTCGGCATTCCTGCCATAATCCTTTTTCGGAAGATCAAAAACAGGATAATAAGCGGCACCGAAACAACGACAACAGCGGCCATCATAGCAGGTATATTTTCCCTTCCGAAGCCCTCTTCTCTGATTTTTTGAATACCATTTGACACAAGAAAATAACGAGGATTCTTGGTAATAAGCCGCGGCCATACGTATGAATTCCAGCATTCTATTATTTTGAGAATAGTTACAGTTATAACTGTCGGACGGCATATCGGGATCATAACGCGGAACAAAAACTGCAAATCAGTCGTGCCGTCAACCTTTGCCGCCTGATAAAGCTCGTCCGGCACCTGCGAAAAGTTCTCCTTCAAAAGATAAATGTAAAACACCGAGGTTACAGATGGTAAAATCAAGCCTGTGAAGGTATCGCGAAGCCCAAGATTTGTAACCGTGTAGTAATTTGTAATCGTCATAAGCTCGGTCGGAATCATCATAAGCGAGAGAAATATTATAAAAGCGATATTTTTTCCCTTGAATTCGATTTTTGCGAACGCAAACGCCGCAAGCGTTATAACAATGAGCATAAGAGCAGTTGTTATAAAGGTGAAAATCAAGGTGTTCACAAAATAGTCGGCAAGAGGAACCTCTGAAAACGCCATTCTGTAATTATCAAACGTGGGCGATGACACGTAAAATTTCGGAATCCACTCTGAATTATAGGAGCTGTAGCTTTTGATTGACGAAATTATCATCCAATAGAATGGAAAAAGCACCATCAAGGCCCAAAAGGTCAGCAGGAGGTATATTGCAGACGAAAAAGTACGCTTTTGCAGCTTTTCCCTGAACTCAAGCCTTTTGTATTTATTTTTTGTATCGGTTAGATTATTCATAAAGCACTCCAATCGAAGCCGCTCAATAATGAACGTGCTTCTTGCTTACAAGAAAATTGATACAGGTAATGGTCAGAATAATTGCAAAGAGAATAATTGCCGCCGCTGACGCGTACGACGGATATCCGCCTCCGTCATAATAAATCATATCGTAAACGTATCCGACAATAGTATTCATTCCTGCAGCGTTAAGATTCGTTCCGAAAAGAGCAACCGCGTCGCTGTAAGCCTTAAAAGCACCGATAAAGCCGGTGATTATAAGATAAAAGACCATAGGCGAAATCATAGGGAGAGTTATGTTTTTGAAAAGCGACCATTTTTTAGCGCCGTCTATCCTTGCCGCCTCGTAGTAATTTTTGTCAACAGAGGCAATAGCACTCGTTAACACGAGAATCTTAAACGGCATAACCACCCAAATCGTATAAATACACATAATGAGCATTTTTGCCCAATAAGGCCCGTCTATAAAATCAACCGAAGAGCCTCCGAATAAGTTTATAAGCAGATTTATAAGTCCGTCGCTGTACGGGGTTTTCTTAAAAAGAACCATAAAAACAAGACCGACAGCCAACGTATTTGTCACGTATGGTAAAAAATATATCGTCTGATAAAGCTCTCGAAGCTTTTTTATCGAGCTTAGTGCAAGTGCGATAAGAAGAGAAAATCCGGTTGACAACGGAACTGTTATAACAACTAAAATAAAGGTGTTTTTTAGCGCCTGAAGAAAGAATGGGTCACGAAGAACGTAAGAATAATTGTATAAACCATATCCTGTCGCGGTTTGGGATACGGAATTATATTCTTCCTCAAACGAATAAACGAAAACGTCTATTAATGGATATACCATAAAGACACCTAAAAACAAGATTGCAGGCAATAGATAAAGCCATCCCTTCAAATTGTTTTTCTTCATTACCTGCCCTCCTATCGATAGCGATAAAAAATCAGCTGAATTGCCGTATTTGGATTTAGTTACACTTATTTTATTTTACCACAAAACTCTAAAAAAGTCAACCACCTCAATTATTTTTTATATAATCTTGTGTAAAAAAGGCGGATATCCAAGTATCCGCCGTAGCTTTTAATTTAATACGTTACACAAGCGTTTTTTCGACGGAACAATTATGCCGTCAGAACTTTAGGGAAAAGGCTTTTTCTGTTTATTTTTTAATCACCTCATAGATGAGAGGAGTGTTTTCGGGCTTGCTTTCCGAAAGCTCAACACCATCAAAAAACACCTTTTCAGCCTCCGCTAAAAGAGGTTCGCTTGACGTGTAAAAAACAGCAACTGTATCTCCCGGCTTTACGTGCTCCCCGGTTTTCTTATGAAGGATAATTCCGGCAGACATATCAATTACGTCATCGGCAGTTTTTCGTCCTGCTCCCAAAATCGCCGAGGCAATTCCGATTTTTTCAGAATCCATTCGAAAAATATAGCCTTCACTTTGACATTTAACATCGTATTTCACGCAAGCCTCGGGAAAATTTGCCGTATCCTCAAGCATACTCACGTCTCCCCCTTGTGCCGCGATCCATTCCTTGAATTTTGTGAACGCTCTGCCGCTCTCAATAGCATCAGAGGCCGCTTCTCTGCTCTTTTCCGCCGAATATCCGAGCGAAAGCTCAATCATATTAGAGGCAAGTGCTATTGAAACCTCATACAGATCACCTTTGCTCTCACCACGCAAAACAGAGATAGCCTCAACAACCTCAAGAGAATTTCCGATAGCTCTGCCAAGCGGCTTATCCATATCCGTAATCAAGGCGCTCACCCTTCTTCCGCATGCATTACCGATCTCAACCATTTTTCGAGCAAGTCTCTGTGCATCCTCATAAGTTTTCATGAACGCACCGCTTCCAACCTTAACGTCAAGAACGATCGAGCGTGCGCCTGACGCAATCTTCTTACTCATTATGCTTGACGTTATAAGCGGAATACTCTCAACCGTTGCCGTAACGTCACGCAGGGCGTAAAGCTTTTTATCGCAGGGGGCGAGATTTTTTGTTTGTCCAATGACGGATATGCCGATCCTCTCAACCTGGGAAAGAAATTCTTCTTGTGAAAGAGTCGTTCTATAGCCTCTTATTGATTCAAGCTTGTCAACAGTTCCACCCGTATGCCCAAGTCCTCTTCCCGACATTTTCGCAACGAAGGCTCCAACAGATGCAACGATGGGAGCAACGATAAGAGAGGTCTTATCCCCAACACCGCCCGTGCTGTGCTTATCAACCGACGCATCTCCAAACCTTGAGAGATCAACCGTATCCCCCGAATTTGCCATTTCTGTTGTGAGGGTCGCGGTCTCCCTGTCGCTCATGCCGTTAATTACTATCGCCATCGCAAGTGCCGACGCCTGATAATCGGGGATGTCTCCCCTTGTATACCCCTTCACAAAAAAAGAAATTTCGGAATTGGTAAGCTCCATATTATCCCTTTTCTTTTTGATAATATCATACATTCTCATACAAGCACCTCACGCATAATTATCTATCTTGGTGGAATTTAATACAGAATCAAATAGGCTTAGCAGAAGATATTATCCAACGCATAAGCCTATTACTGTTAATTATTTTTATCGTATTTAGAAACAAGATCGGCTAAAAGCTCTGCCGTTTTTTCAACCCCAAAAACCGAGGTGTTTATTGAGATGTCGTAATTCTCATAATTTCCCCATTTGTTTCCGGTGTAAAAGTTATAGTAGCTCATTCTTCGCTTATCTGTTTTCGAAATAAGATTTTTAGCCTCAATCTCATTAATACCATGCTCGTCACTGACACGCTTGATACGACATTCCATATCGGCATATATAAACACGCTTATTCTGTTCGGGTCATCGCGAAGAACGTAGTCTGCACACCGACCTACGAAAACGCAAGGCTCCTTTTCCGAAAGCTCTCGGATAATGTCCGACTGAACCGAGAAAAGCTTATCGTTTATAGGAACATTCACATGGTAATTGGTATGAGGAACGCCAAACATAGAGGAGCCCATAGCGAGAGTATAAAGCAGGCTGCTTGTCGCCTTTTCGTCAACGTCGCTCAGCACCTTTATATCGTATCCGATTTTCTGTGCAGACAGCGTTACGAATTCCTTATCCACGTACTTAAAGCCAAGAATATCGGCAAGCTTCTCGCCAACCTCACATCCTCCACTGCCGTACTGTCTCGCTATCGTTACCGCAACATTTTTCGACATTATCATACCTCCTATTATATATTCATTCTGCTTGTATTTTATCATAAAACTGAATTTCTGTAAAGCACTTATAGTCTATTTTTGTAGAGCATCACATAGATTTGTACAAACAATACAATTATTTTTCGAAAGGCTTGTGCATTTTATACTATGAAATCGATAAAGCGTTTTTTTCTAAGCGCCCTCCTCCTGACGACAGTTGCACTCCTTATGAGAAGCGTTGGCGTCAGCTTCAGCGTTTACGTATCGAACACCGCAGGTGCTGAGGCTATGGGGCTTTTTTCCCTGATTA
>JAZRJC010000088.1:0-15661 GCA_045645605.1 Eubacteriales bacterium
AATCATTATCGAGCATATATTTAACCGGGCTCTCTTTTCTCGGTTTTGTAAACTTTTCGTTGCCCGTATAGGTAGGCTCTCCGTCTCCGTTATAAATATCAACTCCGCCAACAGAGGCAACAGCAAGATTTTTTCTGTATGCAGAAAGCGTTATTCCAACCTCGGGGGTGTATGAAATGTCGTCGTAAACGCTTGACGTGCTGTCAAAAACGTTTGTAATATCCTTTACAAGGAACATAAACTTATCATACGTCACAGTTTCGGGATTACTGATAAAAGACCCGCAAATAAAAAGCACGAGGAGGACAAGAGTTATATACTTTGCGGCATTATAGAGGGCCGAGATTGATGCATAGTACTCGTTTCTCGGAGCCGTGCTTTCGCGAAGCTCTTCGTCAGAAATTGATATTTCATTTTCCTTTTTTCGGTAAAGCGCATCGCCGCGCTTGGGCCGCCAAAGCATAAAGTCACCTCCTCTTTTAGTATACTACCTTATTCAGATACAATCCGTCGGCAGGGGCTGTTATTCCCGCCATTCTTCTGTCACGGGCCTCGGTAATCTTCGGTATGTCACTGTCATTTATTTTCCCCTCGGCAACCGAAATAAGAGTTCCCGTCATAATTCTCACCATATTGTAAAGAAATCCGTTGCCTGCAACTCTGAACGTTATCAGGTCTCCCTCTTTTGTGACGTCGGCATAATTAATGGTTCTCACAGTATCCGAGACGCTTGACCCCTGTGCCATATAAGAAGAAAAATCATACGTTCCGACAAACAGCTCGGCTGCATGCCTCATCTCACATATCTTTTCCTCTGAAATTTCACGGGGATAATGCCAGGCACGTCCATTGAGAAACGGATTCTTTTCAGGTTTATTCCAGATTTTATAGACGTATTCCTTGTATTTAACGTCGTACCTCGGATGAAACTCCTCTGATACCCAAGCTGCAGATATAACCGAAATGTCGCCCGGCAAAAAGGAGTTCATCACCCTTGGAAGCTTATCCTGCGGCAGCGTCGTTTCAATGTCTGGACAGCCCTTCCTTGTAACCGTTGCACAAAACATATTTGCGTGAACTCCGCTGTCTGTTCTGCTACATCCGGTTATGTCGCAAGGAAATCCGAAAAGCCTCTCCGCCGCCTCCGTCAAGCACCCTTGAATCGTTATTCCGTTATTCTGCACCTGATATCCTGCATAGCACGTGCCGACGTATTGAATTGTAAGCAATATTTTCACGCCCTCACAGCTCCTTTGCAGAAATTATTTTACATCGTGTAGCCTATTCCCAATTTGCCGAGAAGAACGAAGAGAGCGGCAAAAAGAATAAGCAAAATAAGAAATACGAAATCGTATGCGTGATAATGAAGAACCGTCATTCTCGTTCTTCCGTCACCGCCCCTGTAGCAACGGCATTCCATAGCGGTTGCAAGCTCGTCTGCCCGGCGGAATGCCGATACGAAAAGCGGTATCAAAATCGGGATAAGCGCCTTGGCACGCTTCACAAGGCCTCCGCTTGTAAAATCTGCTCCTCTTGCCTTCTGTGCCGACATGATTTTATCCGTTTCGTCAACGAGAGTCGGAATAAATCGAAGTGCTATCGTCATCATCATCGCAAACTCGTGAACAGGCAGCTTTATTTTCTTGAGAGGGGCAAAAAGCTGCTCGATAGCGTCCGTCAAAGCTATCGGCGTCGTTGTGTAAGTCAAAAACAAGGTTGTACCGATAATTAATGAGAAAATTCTGACCGCCATAAATATAGCCGTCATAACTCCTTCAAGATAGATGTGAATGAACCTCCATTCAAAAAGAAGGGTTTCTCCGCTTGTCCAGAAAATATTGATAACCGCCGTAAAAAGCAGAATAAACAATATCGGCTTAAAGGAGCGCAGGATCATCCTTATCGGTATTTTACTGATTACCACGAGAATCGCGGCAAGAAGAATAAGGGCGGCAAAGCTTAATATATTCTTGCACAAAAAGGTGCTGACAATATATAAGAATGCGCAAATAAGCTTCATTCTTGGGTCAAGTCTATGCAAAATCGAATTTGCGGGATAGTATTGACCGAGAGAAATATTATTCATATTAAACTAACCAATCTTATAAAAATTTATTTATTTCAGCAAGAGCGTCGTCTATGGTAAACACAGAAGGATTCACCTCGACGCCTCTCTTTGCTAAAAGCCTCATAACCTTTGTAACCTGAGGGACATCAAGACCTACCGAGGTAAGCTTATCAGCCTCTGAAAAAATTTTTTCCTTTTCTCCGCTCATATAAAGCTTACCATCGTTCATAACGATGATATCATCGCAGTATTTCGCCATATCCTCCATACTGTGACTAACAATTACAATAGTAGCCCCCGCATTGTCACGGTATTTTCGGATACTCTCCATAATTACGTCACGACCTCTTGGGTCAAGTCCCGCCGCAGGCTCGTCAAGCACAAGCACCTCGGGCCCCATCGCGATAATTCCCGCAATAGCGGCACGGCGCTTCTGTCCTCCTGACAAGTCGAACGGAGATTTATCAAGAAGCTCTCGGTCAAGGCCAACGAAATCTGCCGCCTCAAGAACTCTTCCCTCGATTTCATCCTCGCAAAGCCCCATATTCCTCGGTCCGTACGCAATATCAGCCCTTATCGTCTCCTCGAAAAGCTGATATTCCGGATACTGCATAACGAGACCTACGCGGTATCTGATTTTCGTGATATCCTTCGGGTCATCCCAAATGTTTTTTCCGCCGACGAGTATTTTACCCTCGCTTGGCCTTGTCAGGCCGTTAAGCATTTGAACAAGTGTCGATTTTCCCGATCCCGTATGTCCGATAATGCCCGTGGTCCTTCCGCTTTTAATTGTTACGCTTACGTTATCGAGTGCCTTTATTTCATAAGGAGTTCCCGCCCCGTAAACGTAGGATACGTTTTCTATTTTTATTTCTGCCATTTTCTCTCCAAAATCATATTGGTGATTGATTTAAGATTGTTTTTTTATTGCGTCGAAAAGGAGATCCGCACAAGAAGCGGGCGTTGTGGAGTCACCCGAAAGCTCAATTCCCTGTTTCCGAAGAGCCGCAATAAGTGCCGTGCATTGAGGAACCTCAAGTCCGGCCGCCTCTATCTTTTCAACCTCGCTAAAGACCTCAAGCGGAGTTCCGTCCATATATATTTCGCCGTCGTTAAGAACGATAACTCTGTCAGCCTTCACAGCCTCATTCATATGATGCGTTATCGTTATAACGGTAATCCCCTTTTCACGGTGGAGCATATCAACGGTTTCCATAACCTCACGCCTTCCGACAGGGTCAAGCATAGCGGTTGACTCGTCGAAGATCATACATTCGGGCATCATAGCAATAATTCCTGCGATTGCCACCCTCTGCTTCTGCCCTCCCGACAGTCTGTGCGGCTCGTGATGGGCGTATTCTGTCATTCCTACGGCTTCAAGCGCCTTATCGACTCTTTCCCGTATTTCAGCCGGCGGTATTCCGAGATTTTCAGGGCCGAACGCCACGTCCTCCTCAACTATAGTTGCCACAAGCTGATTATCAGGGTTCTGAAAGACCATTCCGATTTTTCGTCTTATGTCAAAAATATCGTCATCGGTCATATTCTCCTCTGTGATATCCTTGCCGTCAATATAGATTTTTCCTGAATCCGGGATAAGGATCATATTGAGCAACTTTGCAAGGGTTGACTTTCCCGAGCCGTTATGTCCGAGGATAGCAACGTATTCGCCTTTTTTTATTTCAAGATTAACGTCCTTTAACACCTCGACGCGTGCCCCGTCGTCCTCCTCATAGGAATAGCACAGATTCTCTGTTTTTATAAACGCTTCGGTTTTTGCCATTTAATTATCTCCAGCTCCCTCTGTATACCAGCGCGCACTCGCACCGCAAGGAAGTATTCCTCCCGTTTGTGTAACGGGCAGGCCCAATTCGCCCACCTCTGTTTTTCCTCCGTATCTCTTCTTAACACGAAGGTCTAAAATATAGCTCATTGTAAGCGGTGAGAGTCCCGTAGTGTATGAATTGATAAGGAAAAACAAGGGCTTGTCCGACAAAACCCGGGACGCAAGAGAAACGAAATTATCAATGCTGTCCTCTATTTTCCAAACCTCACCACCGGGGCCCCTTCCGTATGACGGAGGGTCCATTATTATTCCATCGTATCTGTTTCCGCGCTTAATTTCACGCTCAACAAATTTCTTACAATCGTCAACTATGTATCTGATAGGAGCATCTGCAAGTCCGCTAAGCTTTGCGTTCTCCTTCGCTTGTGCAACCATTCCCTTTGCCGCATCAACGTGGCAAACCGAGGCCCCCGCCTTTGCCGCCGCCACGGTTGCACCGCCCGTATAAGCAAAAAGATTAAGCACCTTTATAGGTCTGCCCGCCTTTTTTATAAGATCGGAAAACCAGTCCCAATTCGCCGCCTGCTCGGGAAAAAGTCCCGTATGCTTAAATCCCATAGGACGAAGAACGAAGCCGAGATCGCCGTATTTTATATTCCACTGCTCGCTCATTTTGTTCCTTACCCAGCCGCCGCCTCCATTCTGCGAGCGGCGGTAAATTCCGTCCGCCTTTTTCCAGGCGGGATGGGACGCAACGCCCTTCCATATAATCTGCGGATCGGGACGTATCAGTATGTATTTCCCCCAGCGTTCAAGTCGCTCGCCGTCCGACGTATCAAGAAGCTCGTAATCCTTCCAATTTTTAGAGTACCACATATCTACCTCGTTATCTATCACTTGTTATAGTATTCGGCAATTCTCGATCCTCCGCAGTGTGCGTGGCAGACCGCAATTGCCAAAGCGTCTGCCGTATCGTCAGGCTTCGGGGGCTTTGCCAGACCCAAAAGCATAGTTACCATCGTTATCACCTGCTTTTTTTCGGCCCTTCCGTATCCGACAACTGCTTGCTTCACCTGAAGAGGCGTGTATTCCTGTATGACGAGCCCCTTCATCTGGCAGGCAAGAAGAATAACTCCTCTTGCTTCGCTGACGCGGATACCTGTCGTTATATTGGTGTTCCAAAAAAGCTCTTCTATTGCCACCTGCTCAGGCTTATACTTATCTATAATCTCGCAAAGCGATTTGAAAATAACCTCAAGTCGCATAGCGGTCGGCATATCCTTTGGGGTTTGGATATCCCCATATCCAATCGTGCGGAATTTCGAGCCCTTATATTCAATCACTCCCCAGCCAACGATGGCTATACCAGGGTCAATTCCCAAAATTATCATAAAATCTCCATCAAAATCACTATAAATTCGGGCATAAAATGCTTATTTATACACTTAATCATTTTATATTGTACCACAAATAGCAAGTAAAGTCAAACATTTTAATATAATATTTTCAAATACACCTATATTTGTCTTTTATACCCCCTTTTTTAACCAAAAATATGAACAGAAATAAAACAATGCAACGAGATATTTGACAAAACGACAAATATTTGTTATAATATAAAAAAGTATCCGTTTTTATGCGGATATTTGATCAGTCAAAACGTTATTTGTGCCAAAATTTAAGGCACGCCGTTAAATCGGCAGGAGTTATTTATGAGAAAAATGAACAAAACAAAGCTGACATTATTAATTTCGGTTATTTTGTCCTTTGCATTAGCATTAAGTGTTCTTGTGGCTGCCGCTACATACGACACAACAAAGGATCCCCTGATCTCCCTCTCTTATCTTACAAAGTACGTTAGTGAAACTCTGAAGCCTATCACTAACCGTCTTGATAAGCTTGAACAGAGCGGTGGCTCATCCGGTGACTCATCCACAGGTGCGTCAACAGCCTTCCAGGCGATCTTCGTTGAAAAGGGACAGCAAATTCAGTGTACCGAGGCAACTGAGGTTATCCTCCGTTCCGGTTCTGCCGTTATCGTTTCTCCCTTTGATAATCAGGGCCTTAGCGACTTGACAAACGGTACAGATCTTAAAAACGGTGTTTCCGTTCCTAAAAACCACAATCTGCTCATTCCGAGAGGAAATGACGGTAGAGGTATAAAAATCACCAGCGATGCAGGTGCATACGTAATGGTTGGAGGTGCTTTCAAAATTGTCGATCCATAACACTAATTCGGCTGAAAAGGCAAAGAAAAAGAAAGTTAATTGGACAAGAATTCTCGCTCTTGTGCTTGCATTTATTATGTTTGCAAGTATGGGAACTCTCGCCGTATCCATCCTTTTAGGGGACGCTTCGGCAGAGGATTATTCCTTCTCCGAAACAGATTATACTTTTTCAGCTAAGACCGATGGCAACACTTATATTGCCGTCGGTCTAATGTATGGTAGCGGAGTCACCGTCAGCTTTGAAGTGAAGGCTCCTTACGGATTCGTTATCGGAGATACGACCATCGGTCAGAACGACCGCGGCTTCAACTCCTTTTACCATTTGAAAAGCGATATTGCAGCAGTTACCGTTGACAAAGGACTTTATAAAAAGTCAATGGCTTATTATATGACGGACGACCCTAACCAAACACTTGTCGGCGGATATCACGTCGAGCTTAAAAACAATATCTCGGACAGTATTCCGCTTGATATGATGATAAGCGACGTAAAATCTATGCTGACTGACAAATCCATGTATGCCTTCCCTGCAAGAATAGACGGTGCAAACCGTGTACGCGTAGGTCAGTTTGCAACAAGCGATCAAGCAGCTGATGCCCTTAATAAAATAGGCGGACAGCTCATAGGATACACGGCGTCGGTTGTAGGCCCTTCTAAAACCTGCTCAACCGTGCTAAACCCCAACACAGACGAAATCCTTTTTGAATTTGATGCAGGAAGCAACGCGGATTCATACATAGGTCTTGCAGCCTTCCAGGGCGACGAATATGAAGCGTTCGTTCAAACCCCCGCAAACAACCTTTATGCAGGCGTTATGGCCTTCAGACCTTATTACAGCGATGCAGCAACGGGAATTGCTCTCACAAACATGCTTGAGCTTGAAAGCTACGTTGAGGGTGTTCTTCCCTATGAGATAAGCAATACATGGAGCCGCGAGGTTCTTCGCACCTTTGCTATCACGATCCGTTCCTATGCGCTGGCAAATTACTGCAAGTGGTATAAGACGTACGGCTTTGACTTGACCTGCACGACAAGTGACCAGGTTTACAGAGGTCGCAACCGCGTAAACGATGCTATAATCGAAGCTGTTGAGTCAACAAAGGGTCTCGTAACAAGCCACAATGGCAAAATATCAAGTGCTTACTATTCCTCAAGCGTTGGCGGCTCAACGATTTCCTGCGAATACACGTGGGGCTCCGAGCGAGGATACCTGAAGCATATCGACACACCTTGGGAAAGATACTCCGAATATAATAAGGGAACTTGGTATTCAGAGGTTTCTCCCGAAGAGCTGTGCCAGAAGCTCCGCAGCCGCGGATATACCGAATTGAAGGGTGCTATTGCCTCTATAAGCTACGAAACGGCCCCCGACGATTCAGGCTATATGTATCAGATGACCTTCACCGACACCTCGGGAAATTCTATCACGATCAAACGCTCTGATAACGTAAGAACCGCTCTTTCGGGTTATCTCAATTCGGCAAACTTTATAGTTGCCAAGAATTCTCTTGATTTCACCTATGACGAGGTTCTTGATATAGAGGTTATCGGTGGAATAGGAACTAATGATCCCTCAGGAGACATCGGAAATATACTTTTGGATGGCTTTATGACAGAATCCTCAAAGCTTGTCATTTCATCAGATATAATTTCGGAAAACGGTGATATTCAGCCCTGTAACGAAGCTATCGCTTACGTGCTTACCTCAACCGGACGAAAGGTTATTATGAGCTCAAGAGTAGCATTAGGGGAACGGGCAGATAACACAGTTCCCTTCACTTACGATAATGTAAACGTTATGTTCGAGGGCGAGGATAACTCGGATGAGCTGCCCGACGGAGAAGCAACCGACACAAATAACGATACAACAGATACCTCTTCCGAAAACGAGACAGAATCGACGTCTCCCGAGACCGCCCTTGACACGTCTGCCGATACAACGATCACCGATGATACTATCGTCAGCTACGGCGAGGGACTTGAGGTTCTCACCGCTCCCGAATATCTTTCGGAGATCAGTGCTCAAGCGACAGACAACGTGGAAGATGCTTTTTCTCACGTTAAAACAACTACCGTTAATCTCGGAAACGACATTTACAAAATTACATCAGAATTCGGAAATATCACCATCGTTACAACTGTGAGAAGAGTTACCGAAACCATCAAGGCTGAAAAGTCAGGAAACTTTATTTTTGCAGGCAAGGGATGGGGACACGGTGTTGGTATCAGCCAATACGGTGCAAAGGATCTGTCCGACGCGGGCGTTGCCGCCGAGGATATCCTTAAAATCTACTTCACTGATATTAAAATAGTTCATATGGACGAGGTTGTCCGTTAACTAAAAGCCGTTGCAAAGATTTCATTGCAACGGCTTTATTTATAACAAAAAAGAAGCCGTCGCACATTCGCAACAGCTTCTTTTTTTGAGCCAAATTATTGGTCGCAATTTTCCCAGTTGTGGAACACGTCCTGAACGTCGTCGTTATCCTCAAGATGCTCAAGGAGAAGATTCATATGCTTTATGTCGTCCTCATTCTCAAGAGTAACGTAATTCTGAGGAATCATATCAAGTTCTGCGCTCTCAATAGCGTATCCCTTCTCTTCAAGCGCCTCACGAACAGCGCCAAGATCAGCCGTTTCCGTGTAAATCTCAAAGCACTCGTCGTCAGAAACAAAGTCGGAAGCACCCGCTTCAAGAGCATCCTCCATCAAAGCGTCCTCGTCAACGCCCTCCCTGAGCACGATAATAACGCCCTTTTCCTCAAACATATAGCTTACGCAGCCTGTTTGACCGAGATTTCCGCCAAACTTATCAAAATAATGGCGAACCTCGCCTGCAGTTCTGTTTCTGTTATCCGTCGTTGTGTTAACGATTACGGCAATTCCGCAAGGACCGTAGCCCTCATATCGAATTTCCTCGTATTCAACGTCTGTCTGACCGGCAGCCTTTTTAATAGTTCTTTCAATGTTATCGTTCGGAACGTTGTTAGCCTTTGCCTTTGCAATAAGGTCACGGAGCTTTGAATTCGACTTGGGGTCTGCTCCTCCTGCCTTAATGGCAATTATCATTTCCTTTCCGATTTTCGTAAAGACCTTTGCCTTCTGCGCGTCGGTCTTTTCCTTTTTGTGCTTAATGTTATTCCATTTGCTATGTCCTGACATTTTTATATTTCCCCTCTTAAATTTTTTCGGTTTTCTTTAAGCAAATCAAATCAAAAGCGTTACCAAGCACTGTTTTTGCAGCCTCAGTGAGCTTGATTCTCGTATATTTCGTAACGTCGTCCTCGGCATTAAGGATCTTACAGTTATGATAGAACTGATTGAACGCAACCGCAACGTCAAGAATATATCGCGTGATAATTGAAGGCTCGTATGCGGAGATTGCCTCTGTAACCGTTTCCTCAAAGCGTGAAATAGTCTTTACAAGCGTTCTTTCCTCATCGCAGGTAAGCTTTATCTCACTTGCCTTCACATCGCTGCCCTTCTTGATAATAGAGCAGGTTCTTGCATAGGTGTACTGAACGTATGGGCCTGTATTCCCCTCAAAACTGAGCGCATCCTCCATCATAAAATTGATGTCTCTCATTCTGTTGTTTGAGAGATAATAGAAGATAATCGCACCAACACCGACGTCCTCGGCAACCTTGTGCTTATTTTCAAGGTCGGGATTCTTTTCGTTGATTATATCCTCAACCTTCTCGATAGCCATCGCAAAGAGATCGCGAAGAAGAATAACGTTTCCGGTTCTCGTTGCAAGCTTTGCGCCATTTATTGAAACAGTGCCGTATGGCACGTGAACGAGCTGATCGTACCAATCGTAGCCCATAAGCTCAACAACCTTGAACCACTGTGCAAAGTGGAGAGACTGACCCGCACTCGTTACGTAGATAGACTTATCGAACTTATATTCGTTCTTTCTGTAAACAGCCGCCGCAATATCACGCGTCGGATAGAGAGTTGAGCCGTCACGCTTCAGAATAAGGCAAGGAGGCATCTTGTATTCCTCAAGGTCAACGATAGACGCTCCGTCGTCAAGCTTAAGAAGTCCCTTGTCGCGAAGAAGCTGTACCTGTGCCGGCATTTTATCGGTATAGAAGCTCTCGCCCTTGTAGCTGTCAAATTCAATTCCCAAAAGATTGTAGGTCTGCTTATATTCCGCAAGGCTTATGTCAACGAACCATCTCCAAAGAGCGAGGTTTTCCGCATCACCCTTTTCAAGCTTTGTAAATTCTGCTCTTGCCTCGTCCTCAAGCGCCTTGTTTTCCTCGGCTTCTGCGTGGAATTTTACGTAAAGCTCAACAAGCTTATCAACTCCGCCACGCTCAATCTCCTCCTTGTTTCCCCATTTTCTGTAGGCAACGATAAGCTTACCGAACTGCGTTCCCCAGTCACCGAGATAATTGATACCGTAGCAGCTGTATCCTGCAAATTCGTGAAGCTTTTTCAGTGAATGACCGATAACGGTTGTTCCAAGGTGTCCTATATGGAAGGGCTTTGCTACGTTCGGTGATGAATAGTCGAGAACGACCATCTTGCCCTCGCCAAAGGTTGGAGCACCGTATTTTTCGCCCCTTGCAGACACGTCGGAGAGCACTCCGTTTGATAAATATTCATCGCTTATTACAATATTGAGATATCCGTTTACAGCCTCGGCACTCTTAATCCACTTATGCTCAAGCTTTCCTGCCAAGATCTCCGCAATTTGAACGGGAGAGCGGCGCAAAGACTTGCTGAGCTTAAAGCAAGGAAGTGCCAAGTCGCCCATATTGGCATCGGGCGGATATTCGAGCATCGTGCAAACCTCGTTGACTGTAAGGTCTGCCTCGCTGTTGATAGCTTTGATTCCGTCAAGTAACAATTCCGAAATAACGGATTTTAATTTTAACATTTTTCCTCCAATTCCACAAATACGTGGACTCAAAAGCATAAATACTAAAGTACGTCCTTTGAGCTTACTTAAATAATAAAAAACAATAACACTTAATTATACTACTTTTGTTGACATTTTTCAAGTGTTTTACAAAAATTGTTGCTTTGTTTTTGGGAAAGAGTATCTTTCGGCACTAAAGTGCTCTTCCCTCCGCGATCATTTCAGCGGCGGCAGTTTTTTGAATATCGGTTATATCAATACCGCCAAGGATTCTTGCGATTTCATTTATTCTGCCGTCGTCGTCAAGAAGCGTAAGGCCTGTTACGGCACGTCCGTCCGACTCGCCCTTTGATATATAGAAATGCATATCAGCAATCGACGCAATCTGCGCGCTGTGAGTTACACAAATCACCTGCAGGTCCTTTGCGATAGACTTCAGCTTTATTCCTATCTTTCGTGATGTTTTACCCGAAACACCCGTATCGATTTCGTCAAAAATCAAGGTTCCGACAGAATCCTTATCCGCAAAAACGCTCTTCATCGAGAGCATAATTCTTGAAAGCTCGCCTCCGCTTGCGATTTTGGCAAGAGGCTTCAGTGGCTCGCCCGGATTTGTCGATACAAGAAATTCAACGTCGTCAAAGCCGTTTCTGTTCGGATCGCTCTCATTTATCGCAACGTCAAAGCGGACCTTTGGCATATCGAGAAATGTGAGCACGTCTGCAATTCTATCGTTGATAAGCGCAGCCGACGCCTTTCTTCTTTCCGTAAGCACAGACGCCTTTCTGCAAAGCTCGGAATGAAGCTCCTTTAATTTCGCCTTATTTTCTGCGATTTTATCATCCGACTGCTCGATAGCATCTAACTTTTCCGCAATTTCTCCTCGGAATTCAAGAATTTCCTCAATTGTAGAGCCGTATTTTCTCTTGAGCTTATCAATGGCGGCAAGCCTTGCCTCGCATTTGTTGAGCCTCTCGGTCGGATTTCCGCCGTCAAGACCCATCTCTCCGAAGTCGCTTATCCGCTCTGCAATATCCTCAATTTCATATCGGTAGCTCTTAAGCTTCTCGGCAATCTCCTCCCCTTCGGGAAAAACGTCCACTATTTGCAAAACCGACGCCGCGGCTCTGTCAAGCAAATAGGTAACGGAGGCACTTTTGTCGCTCGAATAAAGAACTCTGTATGCAAACGAGGTCTGTTTAGTTATCTTCTCAAGGCTTTGAAGCCTTTTACATTCCGCCTCAAGCTGAACGTCCTCGTTTAGCTTCAGCTTTGCGTCGTCAATTTCCGAGATCTGAAATTTATATATCTCGATAAGCCTGTTCTTTTCCTTATCTCCGCTAAGAAGATTCTCGGTCGCCTTTTTGAGTGACGTGTATTCCTCGTAGGTTTTTCTGTAGTCAGAGAGTGCATCGTCATTCTTTGAAAACTCATCAAGCATCGTTATATGATTGGCTTTTTTCATAAGCTGAATCGTTTCATTCTGCCCGTATATATTGATGAGAACCTCACAAAGCTCTCTTTGAACGGCGGCGGTAATCGTTCTTCCGTTGACCTTTATCTGAGAATGACCGTCATCGGTCACGCTCTTCTGAAGCATGATCTTCCCTTCCTCATCGGCCTCAATTCCAAGCTCTGAAAGCCTTTCTTTTGCCGCCCTCTCGTCAATAGAAAAAACGCCCGAAACGCTTGCTTTTTTCTCGCCAGTCCTGATAAGTTCTCTCGAAAATCTTCCGCCTGTCAGCATATTGATGCCGTCTATAATTATAGACTTACCTGCACCCGTCTCACCCGTAAGAGCAATAAAGCCTTTTCCAAGGTCAACGTCAAGAGACTTAATCACCGCAATATTTTCAATGTGTAAGGATAAAAGCATAGCTCCTCCTATCGAAAAATTTTATATTGACTGAATCATTGCCTGAAGCTGTCTGCTTATTTCAGTCGCACGCTCGGAGTCCTTTGTGACAAGCAGAATCGTGTCGTCTCCCGCAACGCTTCCGAGAATTTCCGAGTGTTCAACCGAGTCGATAGCGGTAGCAACCGCACCCGCCATACCGGGATGCGTTTTTACAACGACGATATTCCCGCCGATATCAATGCGAACTATAGAATCGGACAGCGCCGCACTGTATTTTGCCGTAATAGGAGAATGGTTTGCCGTATGCTTTACGTATCTGTATTTCCCGTCCCTTGTCTGTGCCTTCGTAAGCTTCAGCTCCTTAATATCACGCGAAGCGGTTGCCTGAGTTACGTCAAAGCCCTCAAGACGAAGCTTTTCAATCAAATCCTCTTGTGTTTCAATTTCAAATCTCGCAATAATCTCGAGAATTTTTTCCTGTCGTAAATTTTTCATTTTTATTCCTCCAGCAAATATCGGTATCTGTTTTATCAGTTAACACTCATTTTTGAATGTAAGGTCTTATAAAATCCGCACTTATTAAATCTCATAAGCTTCGCCGTCGAGGCGGATTTTTTTATTGTCACGGTGTCTCCGCGGTAAATTTCATAGTTAATCTTCCCGTCAAGGGTCAAGAACAGCATTTTTTCTCTGTTGCAGATGTTTTTGACCGTTAGGGTTGCATCGTCCGAAAAAAGAAGCGGCTTTGCCGTCAGCGAATGCGGACAGATAGGCGTTACGCAAATACATCTGACTCTTGGGTCTATAACGGGGCCCCCTGCCGACATCGAATATGCCGTCGAGCCTGTGGGCGTTGCGAAAATCAAGCCGTCCGCCCTATATTCCGTAATAATATTCTCTCCCTCTGAAAGCTCAAGGTCAATCATACGGGCAATAGAGCCGTTTGAGAGAACCGCGTCATTGAGTGCCGTCGTTCTGTTTGAAAGATTCCTTCCCTGACGCATAACTGAAACCTCAAGCTTTGCTCTCTCATCGAGAAAATACTCTCCCGTGAAGATTTTTGAAAGCTGTTCTATATCGTTCATTTCAAGCTCTGCCATATATCCGAGTCTTCCGAGATTTATGCCGAGAATCGGGATATTCGAGCCGCCGATATTACGGACAGCCGACAAAATCGAGCCGTCTCCGCCGAGTACGATTATAAGGTCAACCTCGTGATACAGCACCGCAGGGGCTGCAAAGCTTATCTTATCACGAATTTCCTCAAAAAGATACAGCCTCTGCTTTGCCTGCTCGCCCAAATATATCGAGCAGGGATAGTCCGAGAGAAATTCGCAAACTCTTTTTGCCGCCTTCGCTTTTTCGTCTATATTAAAGTTCGTTATAATCGAAATTTTACTTATTTTTTCTGCCATTTTTGCTCCTATCCCGAGTTGTTTTTTCTTTATGTTTTTTGTGCTCCGTACAAGGCCACGTCAATATCGGTATCCGATATTTCATTCTTTTCATTTTCACCGTTTTTGAGCAAAAAGTATGCCAAAAACTCGGTGTTCCCGTCACCGCCGAGAATTGGTGACGTGCAAAGCCCCACGCAGACAAAGCCGCTTTCCTTCGCACAAAGAAGCACTCGCAAAATCGCGTTTCTTCTGTCCTTCACGCTCTTGACTATTCCGTTTTTCCCGACAGCCGACCTGCCCGCCTCGAACTGAGGCTTTATAAGCGAGACCAAAGCTCCGTTTGTGGTAAGTAAAGCCGTAATATTCGGTAAAATATAGGTTTGCGAGATAAAGGAAACGTCCATTACCGCCAAATTGAATTTTTCGGGGAAGTCATTTACCGACAGATTTCTCGCGTTATAGCCCTCAATGCTTACAACGTCGTCTCTTAGGGAAAGCTCCTTATTCATCTGTCCGTGTCCCGAATCAACGGCATAAATCTTTTTAGCTCCGTGCTGTAGTAAGCAATCGGTAAATCCGCCGGTGGATGCACCTATATCAATACAAGTAAAGCCGCCAACCGAAATATCAAAACTCTCAAGCGCCGCTTCAAGCTTCAGCCCTCCGCGGCAAACGTATTTTTCTTTTACTATCTCAACCTTATGCTCAAGCTCCTCCGATACTTGCTCTGAGGGCTTTTTTACTATCTTTCCGTCGATTGTGACCGAGCCCTTTTCGATAAGTGCCTTTGCACTTTGCCTACTGGATACGTAGCCACAATCAAACAAATATAAATCTGCTCTTTTCGTCATAGCGTTCAATAATTTCTGTAAAGCAGATAATCCGCAAGCGATATAAGCATCTCTGAGCCGGGATACTCCTCTATCGCCTTTTTTGCCCTCTCCGTCAGGTCAAGAGCGTATTTTCTTGCCTCATCAACCGACATAAAGGACAAAAACGTGGTTTTTCCGTTCTCGCCGTCGCTTCCGACAGGCTTACCCAGAAGTTCCTCGTCCCCTTCTCTGTCAAGAATATCATCAATAATCTGAAAAGCAAGTCCGATATTCTCCGAATAGGTTATAGCGGACGCCATTCTCTTATCGTTTTGAGGAACACCTGCCGCAAGACAGCCGAGCATAGCCGATGCACGGATAAGCGCCCCGGTTTTAAGGCTATGAAGCTTCAGGAGTGTTTCGAATGTCAGCTTATTTTCCTCGCCGTACATATCGATTATCTGTCCGCCTACCATTCCCATATCAGCCGATGCCCTCGAGAGAACAGAAACCGCATTTAATCGGGCGTACTCAGACGCTTTTTCGTTTTCGGTTATCATACCAAACGCGTGAAGAGCCAGAGCATCGCCCGCCAAAAGGGCGGTCGCCTCTCCATACACAATATGATTGGTCGGCTTTCCG
>JAZRJC010000089.1:0-7725 GCA_045645605.1 Eubacteriales bacterium
TATAAATCAAAAATTCTTGTTTGTGCTATTGCAAGAGAGGAAGAGGTTTATATTCCGAGTGGTGATTTTGTTCTCAAGGGAGGGGACAGAATTTACGTTACCGCCTCACACGAGGCTCTTTCACATTTTGCAAAGGAGCAGAGCGGCGCGGCGCAGAAAATAAAGAACGTTTTTATTATAGGCGGGGGAAAGATTTCCTATTATCTTGCGAAAAATCTGCTTGATGCAGGATATAATTCCGTAAAGATTTTCGAAATTGACCGCGAACGCAGTGTTGCTCTTGGCAAGCTTTTGCCGAAGGCAAAGATTATCTGTGCCGACGGAACGGATCAGGACGTGTTAATTGAAGAAGGTCTTGATGCTGCCGACGTTTGCGTTTCGCTCACGGGAATCGACGAGGAGAATATAATTATCTCGATGTTTGCAAAAAGCCGTGGCTGTAAGAAGGTTATCACAAAGGTAAATAAGGAATCTCTTAATAAAATGGCTGAGAGTGTTGGCATTGACAGCCTGATATCTCCGAAGCGCTTAACGGCAAATATGATAATTCAATATGCCCGTGCTATTGAGAACACAGGGGGCAGCAACATTCAGACCCTTTACAAGCTGGTTGATAATAAGGTTGAGGCGATTGAATTTATTGCCAATAACAGCAGTAAGATTTTGGGCGTTCCGCTAAAGGATCTTGAGCTTAAAAAGGATATTCTGCTTGCGGGTATCATTCGTGGAAGCCGTGTGATCATTCCGAGCGGTAATGATCAAATTGAGGCTATGGACAGAGTTATCATCGTCACTACAAACAGATATTTCCAGGACCTTGACGAGATTATCAAGTAAGCGAGGTTAGTGCTTTGAATAAAAAACTTGTATTATATAATTCGGGGAAAATAGCAGTCTTTACTTCATTTTTAATGCTTTTGCCCGCAATAGTTTCGCTCATTTATCGCGACGGACAGTTGATTTCGTTCCTGATTCCCTTCGCGATAATGCTCTCCATTGGAATACTTTGTACAAGATTCAAGCCGAAAAACAAGCAGGCGTACGCAAAAGAGGGCTTTGTAACGGTTGCACTTATGTGGCTGGTTCTTTCTGCCTTTGGCTCGTTGCCCTTCGTTATAAGCGGAGAAATTCCGTCGTTTGTGGATGCGTTTTTTGAAACTGTTTCGGGATTTACCACAACCGGCTCTTCAATCCTGACCGACGTTGAGGCTTTGTCTCAAAGCATGCTATTTTGGCGAAGCTTTACTAACTGGGTTGGAGGAATGGGAGTATTAGCACTTGCTATTGCGATTTTGCCGAGCGACAAAAGATCAGAGAGCGCAAAGGACGGCTCGGTTCATATCCTGAAAGCAGAGTCCCCCGGACCGACATTTGGTAAATTGGTTTCAAAGCTGAAGTACAACGTTCGTATTTTGTATTTGATTTACACTGTTATGACGGCTGTTGAGTTTGTTTTACTTCTGTTTGGCGGAATGAGTATTTTTGACAGTATGCTTGTATCATTTTCTACTGCCGGAACAGGCGGATTTGCTATAAAGAACGCAGGAATTGCATATTATAACAGTGCGTACGTTGATTACATTATCGGCATTTTCATGTTGCTGTTCGGTGTAAACTTTAATATTTACTATTTTATGCTGACGGGAAAGCTTTTGAAGATTCTTCGAAGCGAGGAGCTTCGCTGGTATCTTATTATCGTTGCGACGGCGGTTGTATCAATAACTCTTAATATTTTATCTCAATTTGAGTCGTTTGCTACGGCATTCCGTTATGCCTTTTTCCAGGTTTCCTCGATAGTTACGACAACGGGCTTTGCTACGGCAAACTATGATTTATGGCCGACGTTCTCAAAATTCATTTTGTTCCTGCTTATGTTCACGGGAGCTTGTGCCAGCTCGACCGCGGGCGGATTCAAAATTTCAAGGGTAATAATTCTTTTCAAAAGTGCAATTTGTGAAATAAGAAATCATATAAATCCGCGTGAGGTTCATACGGTAAAATGTGATGACACCTACCTTACCCCTGTGACGGTTGCGGGAGTTGGAACTTATTTTGCTATCTATATGGGGATTATTTTCTTATCCTCTCTGATTATTGCTCTTGACGGAGAGAGCTTTGCAACTACCTTTTCATCGGCGGTATCCTGCTTAAACAACATAGGCCCGGGCTTTGAAAAGGTTGGTGCGGTTGGAAATTATTCGGAATTCTCAGTGCTTTCAAAGCTGGTGCTTTCATTTAATATGCTTGCAGGCCGTCTTGAGATACTCCCTCTTCTTATCGCGTTTTCCCCCTCTGTTTGGAAGAAATAAGTGTTATTTTTATATTATTATACAGAAAAGGTGCTGAGGGCAAATGCCTCAGCACCGATTTTTTTGAAAGCGTATAGAGAGCAAAGGGAAATCAATCAAATTCGCGCCAGAAATCTCTCGCCGTTTGGATATATTTTTCCTTTTCGACAAGAAAACTGAGTCCGTGCTCAGCCCCCGGCACGATCAACAGACGCTTGGGGGCTGTACAAGCCTTATAGTTTTCATAAGTCATTTTAATAGGAACAAAGCTGTCGTCAGTTCCGTGAATAAAAAGAACGGGGATTTTTGAATATTTGAGTGCGTCAAGAGTTGAATAATCCGAATCCTCAATATTCGCCATTCTTCTGAACATATCCTCTGCCATAAAGCCGTATAGCTTATATGGAAGATGAAGATTACGGCTCACCACGTGGTCCCAGATTTCATGAAGCGAGGTGAATCCGCAATCGGCTGTGATACCGTGAACGCAGGAGGGAAGATCGAGCCCTGCTGCCATAAGAACGCTTGTGGCACCCATTGATATTCCCGAGAGATAAATTGGAAGCTTTTCACCCTTGTTATGATTTTCAATAACCCATTTGATCCAACTGCGGCAATCGTATCTTTCGATAAGACCGAAGCCCATATAGTCTCCGCCGCTGTTGTTCTGGCCTCTTTGCTCTGCAAACAGAACCGAGCAGCCGTCGTTATGCCAAAGCTCTGCTGCAAGACCAAAATCAAAGCTCCAGGACGAGCGCCAGCCGTGCATAGCAATAATTATTCTTTTTGGCTTTTCTGCTGGATACCAATGACCGATAAGAGTTGCGCCGTCATCTGCAGAAATCTCAACAAGCTCAGTTTGGGCAGACTCAAGTGCCTTTGCACCTGCCTCGGCCTCTTCCAGCATAGCGGAGATATCCTTTCTGCTTCCTGAAACCTGCTTTTTTGCGTTTTCTATGAATTTAGGAACGCTTCTGTGGGCGGCAAGCTTTACCATATGATAGGTTGTTGCATAGGTTGTGGCAGCAGCAACCGCTGCAACACCGAGTGCTGTTCCCGCAGTTCTTAGGAGCTTACTGCCTCTCTTTTTTCTTTTTATATTTTTCTTCATATGGAACACCCCCTTATAGTTTTTTGAAACGACTCAAAACAATAAGATTCTCGTCCGGGACGGGAGATTTTATTCAAGAAAGCTTGGTAGTAATATATTCTACTCCGAAATTTGCGACTTTTGCACCTTTTTAGCTATAAAAAGCAAAGAAAGCCATCATAATGATGACTTTCCTTGGAGCTACTAATCAGATTCGAACTGATGACCTCGTCATTACCAATGACGTGCGCTACCGACTGCGCCATAGTAGCATTATAAAGACCCGTCATCGAACGCTATATATTCTAACACATTACGGAAAAAATGTCAAGTCCTTTTTGCGAATTTGTATAAATTTTCTTGACAAAAGAGCATTTGCGTGGTACAATAAATAGAACTTGTAATAGACACAGTATAAGATTACAGTTAAAGCGTTTACGTGCTTTAGCTGTGTCCGCAGCTTTGCTTTGTAAAGCTGTCCGATAATGTGGCTATTTGTTCACTTTGCCTTATGCGAAGCTTTTTTATTTTGTATTATTTGAGCTAAAATACAGGAGGTCATTATGACATCACATGAATTGCCAAAAACGTATGCCCCAAAGGAATTTGAGGACAGAATTTATGCGAACTGGTGCGAGAAGGGATATTTTACTCCCGACGTAAAGGATAACAAACCGGCTTTCTCGGTTGTTATTCCTCCGCCTAACGTAACCGGTCAGCTTCATATGGGACACGCTCTTGACGAAACACTTCAGGATATTCTCGTTCGTTATAAGAGAATGCAGGGCTACAGCACTCTTTGGGTGCCCGGAACCGACCACGCAGGTATTGCAACGCAGATTAAGGTTGAGGAGCAGCTTCGTGTGAACGAGGGGCTTACAAGATATGACCTTGGCAGAGAAAAGTTTCTTGAGCGCGTTTGGGATTGGAAGCAGAAATACGGCGACAGAATTATCAGTCAGCTGAAAAAGCTCGGAACGTCCTGCGACTGGACGCGTGAACGCTTCACGATGGACGAGGGATGCTCAAGAGCCGTTCGCGAGGTTTTTGTAAATCTCTACGATAAGGGACTTATTTACCGTGGCAACAGAATTATCAACTGGTGCCCTCATTGTATAACCGCTTTGTCTGACGCCGAGGTTGAATACTCCGAGCAGGAGGGGTCATTCTGGCATATTAAATATCCGATCAAGGGCGAGGACGGCTTTGTTGAGATTGCAACTACACGTCCCGAAACGATGTTCGGCGATACCGCGGTTGCAGTTAACCCCGAGGATGAGGCTACAAAGCATCTTATCGGCAAAACGCTTATTCTTCCGATGGTTGGACGCGAGATCCCCGTTATTGCAGACGATTACGTTGAAATCGGCTTTGGAACAGGCTGTGTTAAGATCACACCCGCACACGACCCTAATGACTTCCTTGTAGGTCAGCGCCATAACCTCGAGCAGATAAGAGTTATGAACGATGACGCCACGATGAATTCCTACGCAGGTAAATACGAGGGAATGGACAGATATACTTGCCGCAAGGCACTTGTTGCAGACCTTGAGGCAGAGGGATATCTTTTGAAGGTCGTTCCTCACGCGCACAACGTTGGCACTTGCTACCGTTGTCATAACACAGTAGAGCCTCTTACGTCAAACCAGTGGTTTGTAAAGATGGAGCCTCTTGCAAAGCCTGCTCTTGAGGTTGTTCGCGACGGCAGAGTTAAGTTTGAGCCTGAACGCTTCACAAAGACGTACGTTAACTGGATGGAAAACGTTCACGATTGGTGCATTTCCCGTCAGCTTTGGTGGGGACACAGAATTCCTGCGTTCTATTGTGACGCTTGCGGTGAAATGGTCGTATCAAAGGAGGATATCACGGTTTGTCCCAAGTGCGGCGCACCCGTCCGTCAGGAAAACGACGTTCTTGATACCTGGTTCTCATCGGCCCTCTGGCCCTCCTCAACTATGGGTTGGCCCGATAACACAGAGGAACTTAATAAATATTATCCGACAAGCGTGCTTGTAACCGGATATGACATTATTTAGTTCTGAGCACAAAGAACAGTATGCTCGGGAATGGAGCATATGGGCAAGGAGCCCTTCTCCACAGTATTTATTCACGGACTTGTTCGTGATGCAAAGGGAAGAAAGATGTCGAAATCTCTCGGCAACGGTATCGACCCGCTTGAAATTATTGATAAATACGGTGCGGACGCTCTCCGCTTTGCTCTGGCTACAGGTAACTCTCCCGGAAACGATATGCGTTTCTCTGATGAAAAGATCGAGTCTGCCCGTAACTTTGCAAATAAGCTTTGGAATGCTTCTCGTTTCGTTCGTATGAACCTGACGATTGATGAGGTTACTCTTCCGGAGGCGGATCAGCTTGCAACAGAGGACAAGTGGATCCTGACAAAGCTTAACGAGCTTACAAAGACGGTTACAGGTGCCCTTGATGGCTATGAAATCGGTGTTGCACTTTCCGCACTTTACGATTTTACCTGGGACGTTTTCTGCGATTGGTATATCGAGCTTTGCAAGTCCCGTCTTTCCGATAAAAATAATGGGAACAATTTGGTGGCTCAGAACGTCATATCTTACGTACTGACAGAGACACTTAAAATGCTTCATCCCTTTATGCCCTTTATCACAGAGGAGATTTATCAGTCCCTGCCTCATAGTTGTGAGAGCATTATGATAAGCGATTATCCGAAGTATAACGAGGCGCTTTCCTTTGCTTGCGAGAGCGAGGATATGGAGCGAGTTATTTCCGCTATTCGTGCAATAAGAACGAGAAGAAACGAGATGAATATCGTTCCTTCAAGAAAAGCAACCGTCTATATTGCGACAAAGCACGTCTCCTGCTTCGAGAACGCCGTTGTATTCTTCGAGAGATTGGCGTCGGCCTCCGAGGTTGAGGTTGCAGAGAGCTTTGACGAGACCGTTGTTTCTCCCGACGATTCCGTGCAGATAATTACCGATGCGGCAAGCATTTTCATTCCTTTGGCTGATATCATTGACGTTGAAAAGGAAAAGGAAAAGCTGAATGCGGAAAAGGTGAAGACGATTGGCGAGATCGAACGCCTTGAAAAGAAGCTTTCAAACGAGGGGTTTGTTGCAAAGGCTCCCGCTGCAGTTATTGAGGGTGAGCGTGCAAAGCTTCAGAAGTACAAGGAAGTTCTAGCAGGCGTTGAGGCGGCTCTTCTCAAGCTTAACTAATTAAATAATATTTGAAAAACCCGATTTTGAGTGTTTTGCATCAGTACAAAATTACCGAAATTCTTGACAGAGGCACATCTGTCTTGCAATAAAAATATACTTTTGAAAGGTATGGTATTTTGTTATGAAAAAAATTATGCAGACATCGAAAAATCGGGTTATTTCTGCCATCTTGTGTTTGACTTTAATTTCTGTTTTGCTTTTGTCCATCGTTTCTTGCGGCTCGGCGAAGGGGGAGGCAAGCTACGATAGTGCGATGAATATGTCGTCATCTCAGAACGGAAAATTCTTTTATTCGGACGATTCGATAGAGAATGAGGTAGCGTACGAAAAATCCGATTCGGCAGACTATTACGAGCCGAAGGAGGAAGCAGGTCTCACAGGGGCGAGTGGTAGCGAAGCGCCCGTTCTGTCTGACAGAAAGATAATTAAAAACGTTACTATAACTGCTGAAACCAAGGAATATGATAAGGCTACGGCTGACATCGAGGCGGCAGTATCAGGCTTTGGCGGATATATGCAGGCGTCAAACAAGACGGGAAGCAGCTATGGGGACAAGTACGCATCGAGCAGACGTGCATACTATACGATTCGTATTCCTGCCGAAAATCTTGACGCTTTTATGGGTGAGACCGAGGGCTTTGTTAACGTTACGAGCAAGAACACAAACGTTGACGATATTACAGAAACCTATACGGATATAGAGGCCCGTCTTGCTACCCTTAAAACTCAGGAAACAAGACTTCTTGAGCTTTTGGCAAAGGCAAAGAATATTGATGAGATCATTATTCTTGAGGATAAGCTCTCAAGCGTGCGTTATGAGATAGAGAGATACACGGCACAAATAAAGAATTATGACACGCGAATTGCCTATTCGACAGTTACGCTTACTGTTAACGAGGTTATCGAATATACTGCAACACCCGTTGTTAACCCGAGCTTTGGCGAGAGAATGAAAAAGGCGTTTACAAACAGCTGGAAGAATTTTGCGGAGGGCTGCAAGGATTTCGCTGTTGAATTTACTTACGCGCTTCCCGGACTTCTGCTCTTTATTGCGATTGCGGGAGTAGTTGTCGCAGTTACTCTGACTATAGTTAAGAAAAACGTAAAAAAACACAAAGAACAGAATAAAGAGGACAAT
>JAZRJC010000090.1:0-37758 GCA_045645605.1 Eubacteriales bacterium
TTTCCTTTGCCACAGAGGCTCTTGTTTTGCGTTTTGGACGAAACGGACGGTAAATATCGTCAACCTCCGTGATAGTTTTTGCCGCCTCGATTGCCGCTTCAATCTCGGGCGTGAGCTTTTCCTGTGCCGCAATAAGATCACGAACCTCTTGCTTTCTCTTTTCAATATTTCTCAAATACGTGAGCTTGTCATCAAGAGTCCTGAGCACCGTATCGTCAAGACTTCCCGTAACTTCTTTACGGTAACGGGCGATAAAGGGGATCGTGTTTCCTTCATCGATAAGCTCAACTGTTTTTCTTACCTGTTCAACACCGAGAGAAAGCTCCTCGGCTATCGCTTTGATAATATCCATCTATATTTTCTCCTTTTATATATATCGTCTTTACGTTGCGTCCCTGAGTGCTGCAACCTCATCATCCGTAAGCTCTCGCCATTCGCCTCGTGCAAGATTTTCGTCAAGAGAAAGCGGGCCGAAGGTAATTCGCTCAAGAAACGTGATTTTATTCTTAACAGAATCAAACATCTGCTTTATTTGGTGGTATTTTCCCTCGGTCAGCGTTATCGTTCCGCTTTTTCTGTCCTCAAACAGCTCAATTACAGACGGCTTCGTTTTGTAGCCTCCGTCGATAACGGTTCCCTCCTCTAAACGCTTCTTATCGGCATCGCTTAAGGGCAGCTCGGATTTGTAGCTGTATTTTTTTGAAACGTGGTGCTTTGGCGATAAAAGCTTATGCGCCAGCTCCCCATCATCTGTTAAAAGCATAAGTCCAACCGTATATTTATCAAGCCTACCGCAAGGAAAAAGATTGAATTTGCGGTATTCCTCGGGAAGAAGCTCGAGAACTGTTTTGTCTCGTCCGTCCTCGGTTGCGCTTACGTACCCCTCGGGCTTGTTCAGCATTATATACCTGAACTGCTGATATTTTATTACCTTCCCAAAAAAAGAAACCACGTCGCAGCAAGGGTCGATTTGAGTATCTGCACGCGAACAGACCACCCCGTTAACAGTAATACCGCCTCGCTTTGCCACCTTTCCGACCTCACTCCTTGTTGCAATCCCCATGTTTGAAAGGAATTTATCAAGTCTCATCTTAATATATTGACACTCCTTCCGTAAAATATCTTTAGACATTGTACCACATTTTCACGATTATGGCAAGAAGGATTTTGAAAACAAAGAAAATTATTTCTAAAACTGTTGCAAAAATAATTTTGCTATGATATAATCATAGCGACCTCAAAGCGAAAGGATAGATAAATATGAACTTTGTGTTTGATTATCACAAATCTCTTAAAAATCTTCACGTTGGCTGTGAAAAGCCAAGGGCATATTTTATACCGTATGAATCCGAGGAATATGCAAAAAAAGACCGTCGTTTATCAAGCGAAAATTTTATTTCTCTTTGCGGCGACTGGAATTTCAGATACTATAAATCTATCACAGAGGTGGATGATTTTTGTGATATCGGATTTTCAACAGAAGGGTTTGACAAGCTGACAGTTCCTATGAGCTGGCAGGTTAAATACGAGCGCGGGTATGATACTCCGAATTATACAAACGTAAATTATCCGTTTCCTGTAAACCCACCAAATGTTCCTGTCGAAAATCCTTGCGGACTTTACGTTCGCAAAATCAGCATATCCAAAGAGGTTCTTAAGAAAAAATCCGTTTATATCAATTTCGAGGGCGTTGACAGCTGCTTCTATCTGTTTATCAACGATAAATTTGTAGCATACAGCCAAGTAAGTCATACGACAAGTGAAATTGACATAACCAAATTTCTTTCCGCAGGTGAAAACACATTTAAGATTCTCGTTCTTAAATGGTGTGACGGCTCGTATCTTGAAGATCAGGATAAATTCCGTTTCAGCGGTATATTCCGTGAGGTTTATTTGCTTTTGCGCGATCCGATACACATTGTTGATATTTATGCAAAAGCTACAGTTTCAAAAGCTCTTGATAATGCAAAAATCGAGCTTTCGCTTTCATCTAACGGCAAGCTTGAGGCTGAATATAGGCTCGTCTCTCCCTTGGGTGAAACTATAGCCGAGGATAAGCTACAGCTTAACGGCGAGAAAAAGGCCGAAATCCTCCTTTCCTCTCCTATTCTTTGGAATACCGAGGAGCCGAAGCTATATTCACTTTTCATAAATTCGGGAAATGAATATATTTGTATCCCCGTTGCTGTAAAAAGACTCGAAATTGTCGATAACGTAATTTATATAAACGGCCAAAAGGTCAAAGCAAAGGGTGTTAACCGCCACGATAGTGATCCTATTTTAGGTGCAGCAACACCGTATGACCATATGCTTCGTGACCTTTATATCATGAAGCGTCACAACATAAACACCATACGTACAAGTCATTATCCAAATGACCCAAGATTTTTATCTCTTTGCGATAAGCTCGGATTTTATGTTGTTGACGAAACTGACCTCGAAACTCACGGAATGAAGATGATAGAGGAATGGGATGCTCTCACAGACAGCACGGAATGGACAGAAGCCTATATTGACCGTGTTGCGCGTATGTTCGAACGCGATAAAAATCATGGATGCATAATCTTCTGGTCTCTTGGAAATGAATTCGGCATAGGTCAAAACCAAAAGCATATGGCAGAATATATTCTTTCTCGCGATGAAAATGCGATTATTCACAGTGAGGATATCGCAAACCGCCATATCGGCGAGTTTGAGAGGAAAGACCAATTTGACTATATTCACGTTATCAGTCGTATGTATCCACCCGTATGGGAAATTCAAGCGCAATATCTGAACAAAAAAACAGAAAAGCCTCTCTTCCTTTGCGAATATTCTCATTCAATGGGAAACGGCCCCGGTGACCTGCGTGATTATTGGGATTTGATTTATTCAAACGACTGCTTCTTCGGAGGATGTGTTTGGGAATTTACTGACCATTCAGTAGCTGTCGGTGATAAGTACACAAATCCCAAATATATGTATGGTGGAGATTTCGGTGACTTCTCTGTCGATAGCAATTTCTGCGCTGACGGCCTTGTGACCCCCGACCGCCGTCCTCATCCCGGACTTCTTGAATTGAAGCAAATATTAAAGCCATTCCTTGCCGAATACAAAAAAGAAACCGGCAAACTCAGAATCAAAAACAACAACTATTTCACAGACTTTACAAATTACGATATCAACTGGAATATTACTGAAAACGGTAACGTGATAGCAGAAGGCAGAATTACCTCTCCGTCAATAAATCCTCAAGCATGGCGTTCCTATAATATTCCATCGGTGGATTTTGATAAAAGCAAGTACGTTTATCTCAATATTTCCGTTTGCGAGAACAAGTCAACTCCTTGGGAAAAATGCGGTTACGAGGTTGGATTTGAGCAGTTCGTTTTGAACGACACTCACAAAGCTGCAAAAAAAGCAAAAACAAATGACACAATCAAAGCTTTCGTGACAAACAGAGATATCAAGGTTACCGTCGCAGACGCAGTTTACACAGTGAGTCTCAGCCAAGGTCTTGTAACGTCTATTCTTGCTAACGGACGCGAAATGTTAACCTCTCCGATTACGCCGACTGTATGGAGAGCCCCTATTGATAACGATATAAACGTCAAAAAAGCATGGGTTGATTTAGGCTTTGACCGAACAGATGTAAGTTGTTATTCCTGTGAGCTTATAGATAATGGTGACTCCCCTATCGTTTCTTGTGAATTAAGTCTTGGTGCAAAGGCAAGAAAAGAGATTGCAAAAATCAGTGCGAAATACATATTCTCGAAGGAATACGGTATCCAATTCGATTTTGATGTTACCTTGGAGGAAAAAAGCCCCTGGCTCCCTCGCTTTGGCGTTGAATTTACAATGCCCGAAGATACCGAAAAGCTCAAATATTTCGGTAGAGGCCCAGTTGAAAGCTATTCTGATAAAAATCTCGCTTCAAAAATAGGGCTTTACGAATCTTCTGTTTCCGATCACTTCGAGCATTATATTCGCCCTCAGGAAAACATGGCACATTCAGAAACAAAGTGGGTGGCTGTTTATTCCTATGCCGGACACGGACTTTTAGCCTCTAAATGCAAAAAAGATATCAGCTTTAACGTAAGTCACTTCTCTGCAAAGCAATTAACCGAAACAGCACACGATTTCGAGCTTATCCCAAGCAAAGAAACTGTTGTTAACATAGATTACCTACAGTCAGGCATAGGATCTAATTCCTGCGGAGGTCCGCTTATTCCTAAATATCGTTTTGAAGAAAAAAGATTCAAGCTTGAATTTAAGCTTACACCCGAATTTATCGAAAACATCGACCCGTTTGATTATGCTGATTAAATAATAGTTTAAATCCGTCTCCCCCTTAATTAACAAGTTTCAATGTTAATTAAGGGGGGGCATCATTTTAATATTTTTTTAGCAAAAAGCAAACACACTTGACAAAACGCCTAAAATGAGTTATAATACTCGGGTAATCGATTTAGGGCCATTAGCTCAGTTGGTTAGAGCTACCGGCTCATAACCGGTCGGTCCAAGGTTCGAGTCCTTGATGGCCCACCAAAAAAAGACATCCTTCGGGATGTCTTTTTTTGTTAAAAAAATATCATTATTTTTCGTTATTTCTTTAACAATTCCAAGCTTTCCAAGTTTTTTCAAAAAAACCTTTATTTTTTTCGTTCAAATGAAAAAATATTGTGTTTTTCTATTGTTTTTTTCAGGGGGCTATGTTATAATACAATAGATATTGTGTTCATTTTTATCAATGCCTCAAATTATGCAAAATTTGTTAAAAATGTAACACTGATTTTTTGAAAGGTAGGACTCGTAATGGCTTTTTTCTTACACGGCATCAAGCTGCCGCACAAAAAGAACACGGCTAAATGCGTAGCTGTGAAAATGAATCCCCCCGAAACTGTAACTATTCTCATGCAGATGCATATAGGAAGCCCTGCTCTTCCCATTGTGAAGGTAGGAGACAAGGTGAACGTCGGAACTCTTATTGCAGGTGCGACGAAAAATATCAGCGCCAATATTCATTCAAGTGTATCAGGCACGGTTAAGAAAATCGAGGACGTAGTGATCTCAAACGGACAAGCCTGCAAGGGTATCGTTATCGAATCCGACGGCGAGATGACTCCTGACCCCGAAATCAAGCCGCCTCACGTTGATTCAAAGGAGTCTCTTGTCGAGGCTATAGCAAGTGCAGGTATCGTCGGTCTTGGCGGTGCAGGCTTTCCGACAAGCGTAAAATACGACGTCGATGAGACTAAAATCGAGGAGCTTGTTATAAACGGTGCAGAATGCGAGCCTTATATAACAAGCGATACACGCACGATGATTGACAGAGCCGATGATATGCAGACGGCCATCGAATGTATCAAAAAGCATTTCGGAATCAAGAAAATAATCATCGGAGTTGAAAAAAACAACCCCGAGTCTATCCGTAAAATGAAGGAGCTCTCGGAAACTGACCCTTGTATCAAGGTGAAGGTTTTGCCTAGCGTTTACCCTCAAGGCGGTGAAAAGGTTCTTGTTTACCACACGACCGGCAAGGTTGTACCGATAGGCAAGTTCCCGATTGACGTCGGATGCATCGTTTCAAACTGCACGACGATTGCCGATATCGGAAGATATATCAAGACGGGTATGCCTCTCGTTGAAAAATGCGTAACCGTTGACGGAAGCGCAATTAAAACTCCAATGAACGTTTTGGTTCCGATCGGAACCAAAATCTCGGACGTTTTTGATTTCGCAGGCGGATTCAAGTCCGAGCCCTACAAGGTGATTTACGGCGGTCCCATGATGGGAATCAGCGTTCCTTCGATGGATGCTCCTATTCTGAAGAATACCAACGCTGTTTTGGCATTCAACAAGAAGGATTCCGTTTTAACAAAGTCCCAACCCTGTATAAAATGCGGAAACTGTATAAATGCCTGTCCGTTCGGTATAAATCCCCCCGAGCTTGCAAGAGCTCTCGCAGAGCACAACGTTGATAATATGATAAAATTCGGCGGAGAGGCTTGTATGGAATGCGGATGCTGTGCCTTCGTTTGCTCTGCAAACCGTCCGCTTATTCAGAATCACAGACTGATCAAAGCCGAAATCCGCAAGGCAAAAGAAAATAAAAATAAGGAGGAGAATAAGTAATGGCGGAAAAGCTTCATATATCGTCATGCCCGCACATTCACACGAAAAACACCGTGCAAAAAATAATGCTTGACGTTGTAATTGCCCTGTTACCTGCAACGGCAGCGGGAATATACTATTTCGGACTCCCTGCACTCTATATCATTCTCGCTTGCGTTATCTCCTCTGTTGTAAGTGAATTTTTGTTCAATCTGATTGCTAAAAAAGAGCAGTCTGTAGGAGATTTAAGTGCAGTTGTAACCGGCCTTCTTCTTGCGCTCAATCTCTCTTCAAACGTACCTGTATGGCAAGCCGTTGCCGGCTCTGTTTTTTCAATTATAATTGTAAAATGCTTCTTTGGCGGTATGGGCTGTAACATCGTTAACCCCGCTATGGCCGCAAGAGTGTTTATGTTCCTTGCCTTTGGCTCGATGGCGAAATACGCTATGCCGCGCGGAATGAACCTGGATGCTGTCTCAAGTGCAACTCCCCTTTCCCAGATTGCCGAGGGCAACATTCCCAATCTTTTCGACTTGTTTATCGGAAAGAACGGTGGCGCTATCGGCGAAACCTGCGTTCTTGCTCTTATTATCGGCGGAGTCTATCTCGTTATAAAAAGAGTGATCACAGTTCATATTCCGTTGGCTTACATAGGCACCGTTTTTGCCTTTACTTATTTTGTCTCGGGTATGGATCTTCAGTTCGCAACGGCACAAATTCTCTCGGGTGGCTTATTCATCGGTGCGATATTTATGGCAACCGATTACGTAACAAGCCCCGCGACTCCATTCGGTAAAATTATATTCGGAATTTTCGCAGGTGTTATCACTGTAATGATAAGACTTTGGGGTGTTTATCCCGAAGGTGTTTCTTTTGCAATCTTACTTGCAAACATCATCAATCCTTATATTGATATCTGGACGGCACGCCGTGTGTTCGGCAGCAAGAGATTCGGAGGTAAAAAAGCATGAAATACTTAAAAAGTATCATCGTTTTAACTTCAATCTGCTTGGTTGTCGCAGTTTTAATGGCGGCAACAAATATGCTGACCTTACCTATCATTGAACAAAACGAAAATGCTGCCGCAAACGAGGCACTTATCGTTGTTATGCCCGACGGTCAATCCTTTGAAGAGCTTGATTTGACCTCTTATTTCCTTCCTTCAAGCGTCAAAAAGGCGTATAGAGAAGGTAGCGGAGGCTACGTATTCGAGCTTGAGGTATCAGGCTATGCCTCAGGTATGAAAATAATGTGCGGCGTTGATGCTGACGGCATCGTTACCGGTGCTACTTGCCTCTCAAGCGGTGAAACTCTCGGCTACGAAAAGACGTATGGCGCTTCTCTTACCGGTGTGACCTCTGATACCATTGATTCTATTGATACTATCGCAGGCGCAACCAAGACGACGAGCGGCTACAAGGGCGCTGTAAATGATGCTCTCAATTCATTCGTTATTTTGAACGGCGGTAGCGTCGATATTCGTACAGAGGAAGAAATTCTGGCAGATAATTTGAGTGCTGCTCTTCCCGATGCCAACGGCGAATTTGAAGAAATGTTTATCGTTGAGGATATTTCGGGTATCGACGCGGTTTATTCAGCAAACAACGGCATAGGATACGTATTCGTTATCGGCGAGAGCTTTTTCGGTATCAATGCCGACGGAAGTATTGCCGGTGAGGTAAGTAATTCCGAAAAATTACTTATCGACAATGCTCATACTCTTATTTCCGCAAGTAATATAACAGAAATTGATATAAGCTCTATCGAACTTCCGAAAAATATTGACTGGGTTGGCAAAACAGACAGCGGAAATTACGTTTTCAATCTTCGTGCGTCAGGCTTTGGAATCAACGGAGATAAGTGGTATAATCCTTCGGGAGAATATATCTATATTGCTCTTTCGGCAACCGCCGACGGAAGAATTATTTCTGTTAAAACAACCTCTCAAGCTGAAACCAACGGAATCGGCTCTGCGTGTGCCGACAAGGGCTTCTACTCTCAATTTGTCGGTAAAACAGAAGCGGACTACAGAGAGATTGACGCAATTTCAGGAGCAACAATCACAACCAACGGCTATAAAACCGCAGTCGGACGCGCTCTTGAAGCAATTAAAATACTGGAAGGAGTAAACTGAAAATGAAAAATCAAAGCAAAAACAGCGTTTTTTCTGTTCTCCTTAAGGGCTTACTTCTTGAAAACCCCGTATTCGTATTAGTGCTCGGAACCTGCCCTACCCTTGCCACGTCAACTACCGTTATCGGTGCTATTGCTATGGGTCTTGCGGCAACGGCAGTTCTTATCTGCTCGAATTTCGTCATTTCTCTTTTAAGAAAGGTAATTCCCGAAACGGTCAGAATTCCTTGCTATATAGTTATTATAGCAGGATTTGTAACGATAGTTCAAATGCTTATGCACGCATATCTGCCCGAGCTTTATGAGCTTCTCGGAGTTTACCTTGCACTTATCACCGTAAACTGCATTATTCTCGGACGTGCCGAGATGTTCGCAAATAAAAATTCGGTTGGCAAGTCCGCTCTTGACGGAGTAAGCATGGGTCTTGGCTTTACCTTGGCGCTCTTTATGATGGCGACAGTTCGTGAGGTTCTCGGTAACGGAAGCTTTGCGGGAATTGAAATTTCCTTCTTCGCAGAGCATAAAATCGAAATTCTCACAAAAGCACCGGGCGGTATGCTCGTTTACGGTCTTTTGATCGCTCTTGTATATATCCTTACAAACGGAAAGTTTCCAAGCAAAAAGTCATTCGGCTGCGAGGGCTGTCCTTCAAAGGGGCTTTGCTCATCGGCGTGCGGTGACGAGTGTGCTGTAAAGGAGGAAAATTAAATGAAAGAATTGATTATTATACTCATGTCCTCCGTTCTTGTTAACAACTACGTTTTACGTCAGTTCCTTGGAATTTGCCCCTTTCTCGGAGTTTCAAAGAAGCTGAATCAGGCTGTTGGTATGGGTATTGCCGTTACCTTCGTTATGCTTATGGCAACTGCTGCAACCTGGCCTATTCAGATTTTCGTTCTCGATAAGCTCGGACTCGGATATATGCAAACTATCGTATTTATTCTGATCATTGCATCTCTCGTTCAGTTCACAGAGGTCGTTCTGAAAAAATTTATACCTTCTCTTCATAAGAGCCTTGGTGTTTATCTTCCTCTGATTACTACAAACTGTGCGGTTCTGGGCGTTACCATTAATAATATGACGGACGGATATAATTTCATTCAGTCAATAGTAAGCTCCTTCGGATGCGGACTTGGATTTCTGCTCGCTATGGTAGTGTTTTGCGGCGTACGTTCGGGAATTGACAACTCAAATATTCCAAAACCGCTTCGCGGTCTTCCGACAACTCTTATTGCCGCATCCTTCGTTTCGATGGCATTCTTCGGCTTTGAGGGAATTGTTGAAAATATATTCAAATAAGGAGGAAGCTTTTGTGTATCAAAAGCAACGGTCATAATTATGAATCCTATTTTATCTGCGTTTTTAATAGTTGGCGGCTTGGGACTTCTTGTGTCGATCCTTCTTGTTGTTGCTTCATATTTCTTCAAAATTGAAGAAGAAGAAAAAATGAAACAAATAAGAGAATGTCTGCCCGGTGCAAACTGCGGTGCCTGCGGCTACAGCGGCTGTGATGAATACGCAAGAGCATTGGCGCTCGGTGAATGTGAAGCAAACCTTTGCGTTCCCGGCTCTACTCAAGTTGCAAACGATCTTTCAAAAATTTTGAACGTATCTATTACTGTTGATGAACCAAAGGTTGCATTTGTAAAATGTAACGGAAATTGTAATGCTGCTTTGAAAAATGCAGATTACGACGGACCTGCCACCTGTAAGGCTATGATTCAGGTGTTCGGTGGCCCTATGGCTTGCAAATACGGCTGTCTCGGATGCGGTGACTGTGCCTCGGTTTGTCCGAGTGATGCGATCTGCATAAATTCAGGCATCGCACACGTTGACCCCAGAGCTTGTATCGGCTGCGGAATGTGTGTTAAGGAATGTCCTAAGGGCGTTATTGCTCTGCGTACCCGTGAAAGACGTGTCCTTGTTATGTGCAGCTCGCGTGATTCGGGCGCTGTTGCAAGAAAAAATTGCATGAATGCTTGTATTGGATGCAAAAAATGTGAGAAAAACTGTCCGGAGGGTGCAATTGTTGTCAATAATAATCTTGCGGAGATTGACTATGATAAATGCACGGGATGCGGCACCTGCGTAAGCCAATGTCCGACGTCTTGCTTAAAGGAAGTAGATTTTACATCTCACACAAATAAAGCATGAAAAATTCAAAAGTAAAAAATGATGCTTTTCTGATCATCGCAATAATTGCCGTTGCAATAGTTGGACTTATCCTCTTCCTTTTTCTCTCGAATCCGGGAGATTGGGTCGTTGTGAATATTGATGGTGTTGAGTCCTCACGTTACCTCTTGTCCGAGAATCTTGAGACAGATATTATAACAGGTGACGGCAATATAAATACACTTGTGATAAAAGACGGTTATGCATACGTTTCATACGCCGACTGCCCCGACAAGATCTGCGTTTCACACAGAAAAATATCAAGGGACGGCGAGACTATCGTTTGTCTTCCTCACAAATTAGTTATAAGCATTGAAAAGAATCAAAGCTAAAATATAAAAATCGGAGGTGATGACCGTGGCAAAGCAAAAAATTAAAATTGCACAGCTTGGGGTCCTCACCTCTCTTGCTATGGTTCTATCCTATATTGAGCTGCTGATCCCCCCTGTTTTCTCGGCTTTTCCGGGTATAAAAATGGGTCTTCCGAATATAGTTGTCGTAACCGTGCTTTACTGCTTTGGGAACAAATATGCCTTTGCGGTATCTATTGTCAGAGTTGCTTTGGTTTCTCTGCTTTTCGGCAACTACGTCACAATGCTTTACAGTATAGCAGGTGCTCTCCTGAGTCTTACGTTAATGTCTGTTCTAAAAAAGCTTGACATTTTTTCCTGCGTCGGGGTCAGTGTTGTCGGCGGTGTTATGCACAACCTTGGACAAATTATCGTAGCTATAATTCTTCTCCGAACAATCGAGATCGGTTATTATATGATAATTTTAACCATCAGCGGCACACTTGCAGGCGTTTTGATAGGTTTGGTTGCGGCTTACCTAACTAAAAGAATAAAAAAATATATTTAGTGGCAAAAATATATTGACAAAATTGTAACAATGTGTTATAATTTGCTTCGGTACAAAAAATAATATATTTTAGGAGAGAAAAAATGAAAAAGTTTTTAAGTATTTTACTTGCAGTTCTTATGGTTGTTTCCCTCTTTGCCCTTGCAAGCTGTGGCAATACTGACGGCGACACAAAGGAAACATCAAACGACACACAGAATAATGACGGCGCAGACAAGATTGAGACTCTCAAGATGGGTCTTGGCGTTTACTCCGTATATGGTGACGCAACAAGCGCTGACGGCGATATGAACGGCTCTGCATCTGTTGCAACAACTGCCGCTGCTATTCTTATCGACAAGAACGACAAGATCGTTAAGTGTGTTTTCGACACAGTTGACGCATCCGTTGGCTACACTTCTACAGGCGCTGTAGTTATCGCTGACGAATACAAGACAAAAGGTGAGCTTGGTACTGCTTACGGTATGGTAGCTTACGCCGGAGCAAAGCTTGAATGGTTCGAGCAGGTTGACGCTCTCTGCAATACTTTTGAGGGCAAAACTCTTGACGAAGTTAAGGCTATGATCGTTGACGGATATAAGGGCAACGATGAGGTTATCGCTGCCGGATGCACAATTGGTATCGCAGATTTCATCTACGCTATCGAAAAGGCTTTTGCTAACGTTGTTGAAACAAACGCAATAAAGGACGACGTTCTCTCCTTGAGCTTTGTTACAAAGCAGGAGAAGGCTGCTGACGCAACAGAGGAAAAGGACGGCTCTTGCGAGGTTGTTGCAAACATCTGTGCTGTTGCTACACAGAACGGAAAGGTTGTTGCTGCAAAGTCTGATTGTGCAGTAGCAAAGTTCACATTCAACACAGCAGGTGAATTTACAGCAGACACAACTGCTGAAATCAAGACAAAGAGAGAGCTTGGCGCTGCTTACGGTATGTCTTCATACGGCGCTGACCTTAACGGCGACGGCGTTGTTAAAGAATGGTTCGAGCAGGCAGACGCTCTTGACGCAGCTCTTGTTGGCAAGACAGTGGATGAGATTTCTGCTCTCGTTGTTGACGGCTACGGTACAGCAGATTTGCAGACAGCAGGATGCACAATCGCTATTTCTGATATGATCGCAACAGCGGTTAAGGCTGCTAAATAATTAAAAATAAAAAAGGGATGTCCTTTGGGCATCCCTATTTTGATAAAAATGAGAAAAATTATTTTATTTGTATTGATTATGTCTGCCCTCACTTCCCTTTTTGCGTGTGAGAGCAAGCCTGAAAAGCAAAAATTCAACGCCTACTATTTCGATTGGTTTGACACAGCAACGATTATCACAGGCTATGAGGAAAACAAAGAAGACTTCGATAAGGTTATGGCGGAGGTTGAAAAAATTTTCGACAAATACCATAAGCTTTACAACATTTATCTCAAATATGACGGGATAAATAATCTCGCTACGGTAAATACAAAAAACGGCGGGGTTCATAATCCCGTTCGTGTTGACGCGGAAATTATTGAGCTTATTGATTTTTCAAGAGAGATGAACAGAATTACGGACGGAAAATTCAATATTGCTATGGGAAGTGTACTATCGATCTGGCACTATCACCGCGAGGTTGGCTTGGATAATCCCTCGGAAGCCTCTCTTCCCGATATGGATAAGCTCCTTGAAGCATCAAAGCATATAAATATGTCTGATATTTCAGTTGACGAAAAAGAGAGCACAGTATATCTTGCAGACCCCGAAATGAGTCTTGACGTAGGGGCGGTTGCAAAAGGATATGCATGCGAGATGGCGGCGAAGCGCCTCGAGGAGATCGGTGCTTATGGATATATCATAAATGCAGGCGGAAATATCAGAGCTGTCGGGCAAAAGCCTGATGGCAGCGATTGGGCAGTCGGCATTGAAAATCCCGATAGCACAAACGAAGAAATGCCTTATATCACACAGCTCAAATTCAAAGACAAGGCTCTCGTAACAAGCGGAAGCTATCAAAGGTTTTATACCGTTGAGGGCAAGAATTATCACCATATAATAGACCCTGACACGCTTATGCCCTCCGAAAAATATCTTTCGGTTTCAATCTTGTGTAACGATTCGGGAATGGGAGATGCACTCTCAACCGCACTTTTCAATATGGATTTTGAGGACGGAAAAAGGCTTGTGGAGTCACTTTCGGACGTTGAAGCTCTTTGGGTTTTGCCTGACGGTAAAATCTGTCGCTCAACCGGATTCCATAAATATGAAACCGTAAACGGATAAACTGTTAAAATATACGAAAATATATGACAAAAATCACCTTATTTTATGTTTTTGATACTTGACAAAATATAAAATATATGGTAGAATATTGTTGTTAAAATAGGTGCAAAAAATACACACCGCATACCATCCTTTGCGACTGACGGATAAGTGGATTTACCACAAAGGAACAGAGGAGATGTAAGCCGACCGTGTGGGCACACTTCACAAACACGTCGAAGTGTGCCCTTTTTAGATAAAATCAATAATATAAAAAATATTTATTCAAATTATGGGGGCAAAAAGAATGAAAAAAATCGGTATAATTATGGGAAGCGACAGCGATTTGCCGGTTGTGAAAAAAGCAACCGATATGCTTGACGCTTTTGAGGTTCCTTATGAGGTTCACGTTTTCTCGGCTCACCGTACTCCGCTGGAGGCTGCAGATTTTTCAAAAAACGCCCGTGAAAACGGATTCGGTGCTATAATTGCCGCTGCCGGAATGGCGGCTCATCTCGCAGGAGCGATCGCCGCAAACACAACACTCCCCGTTGTCGGCATTCCCGTCGCTTCTGCAAATCTTGGCGGAATCGACGCACTCCTTTCAACAGTTCAGATGCCGACAGGTATCCCCGTTGCAACGGTTGCCGTAAACGGTGCTACCAACGCTGCCCTTTTGTGCATACAGATGCTCGCAATTGAGGATAAGGCGCTTGCGGATAAGCTCAATGCAAAAAGAGCATCAGACAGTCAGGCTGTTCTTGAGAAAAACAAGAAAATTGAAGAAGAATTTAATAAATAAAAAAAATCAATATAAAGAAAAGAGGATTACTGCTATGAGAAATCTCGTTTACACAGGAAAAACAAAGGACGTATTCGCACTTGAAAACGGAAACTATCTTCTCAAATTCAAGGATGACTGCACAGGTAAAGACGGTGTTTTTGATCCGGGTGAAAACTCCGTAGGTCTTCAGATTGAGGGCGTTGGCGACGTTAACCTTCGTATGTCTATCTACTATTTTGAAATGCTCAATGCCGCAGGCATTAAGACACACTACGTAAGCGCAAATCTTAACGATACAACAATGGAGGTTATTCCCGCAAAGCCGTTCGGTAAAGGTCTTGAGGTTATCTGCCGTCACAAGGCTGTTGGCAGCTTCCTTCGCCGTTACGGTGACTACGTCGAAGAGGGCGCAGACCTTCCCGCATACGTTGAGATGACGTTCAAGAATGACGAAAAAGGCGACCCGCTTGTAACACGCGACGGTCTCGTTGTTCTCGGCGTTATGAGCGAGAAGCAGTACGACGAAACAAAGGAAATGACACAGAAGATCACACAGATCGTAGCTGACGACCTCAAGAAAAAGGGTCTTATTCTCTATGATATAAAGTTTGAATTCGGCTATAACGCTGACGGTGAGGTTATCCTTATCGACGAGATCGCATCGGGCAATATGCGCGTATATAAGGACGGCGAATATATTGATCCCATGACGTTATCCAAGCTCTTCTTTGCTTGATATTCTCCTTTTGAATATCAGGAGGTATAAAATTGGGCGGTTTTTTTGGAATAACGAGTAAATATGACTGCGTTCAGGACGTTTTCTTCGGCGTTGACTATCACACGCATCTCGGTAAGTATCGCGGAGGTATGGCTGCAGTCAACGAGAAGGATGGTTTTCAGCGTGAAATTCACAACATTGAAAACTCACCCTTCCGTACAAAATTCGACAATATAGCGTCAAGACTTAAGGGCAACGCTTGTATCGGCTGTATCAGCGATGCAGACCCACAGCCTCTTTTGATTCTCTCAAAGTTCGGAACTTACGCAATTTCTCTTATCGGTATGATCGGAAACAGCGAGGAAATAGTAAAGGGCTATTTGAATAAAAACTACGGCATCTTCCAGAGTATGAGCGGAAACCGCGTAAACTCTGCTGAGATCCTTGCTTCGCTTATCGAAATGAAGGATAGCCTTGAGGACGGTATTGCGTTTGCTCAAGAAGTTACCGAGGGTGCACTCTCTTTGCTTATCTTGAAGGAAAACGGCAATATCGTAACGGCGCGCGACAAGAACGGAAGACTTCCCGTTCTCATCGGAAAAGCGGATGACGGCTATTGCGTTTCCTTTGAATCCTTCGCTTATCAAAAGCTTGGATTTGCTGATTGCCGCGAGCTTAAATCGGGAGAGATTGTTGAGCTTTCGCCCGACTCGCTGAAAGTTCTTCGCGAGGGCCGTGACGAAATGAAGATTTGTGCGTTTCTCTGGACCTATTACGGTTATCCCCCCGCAACTTACGAGGGTATCAACGTTGAGGTTATGAGATGTAAAAACGGCGAGATTATGGCTCAGAACGAAATAGAAAACGGAACCGTGCCTGACGTTGACTACGTTTGCGGTGTTCCCGATTCAGGCACTCCGCACGCTGTCGGATATTCGCTCGGTAGCGGAAAGCCATTTGCACGTCCTTTCATAAAGTACACGCCTGCGTGGGCGAGAAGCTTTACTCCCTCAAACCAAAACGAGAGAAATAAAATAGCAAAAATGAAGCAGATCCCCGTAACGCAGTTAATTCAAGATAAAAAGCTGCTTTTCGTTGACGACAGTATCGTTCGCGGTACACAGCTTCGCGAAACAGTAGATTTTCTGTATCAAAACGGTGCAAAATCGGTGCATATGCGTTCAGCTTGTCCTCCGATTATGTACGGATGCAAGTATCTTAACTTCTCAAGAAACACGTCTGAAATGGAGCTTATTGCAAGAAGAATTATTGCAGAGCTTGAGGGAGATGAGGGTATAAAGCACCTCGAGGAATACTGCGACGGCACGACCGAGCGCGGTAAAAAGCTTCGTGAGCAGATTTGCCGAGAGATGCACTTCGATTCTCTCGAATTTCAGTCTCTTGACGGTATGATTCGGGCAATCGGAATTGCGCCTTGCAAGGTTTGCACTTACTGCTGGACGGGTAAGGAATAATTCCCCTTTGATTTATTACAAAGACTTGAAAGGAATATTTTACAATGAAAAATTCACAATCTCAAAGCTATGCTGATGCAGGTGTTGATATTACAGCCGGCTACCGTGCTGTTGAGCTTATGAAAAAGCATATCGCAAGAACTAAAAACGAGGGCTGCCTTGATGACGTCGGCGGCTTTGGCGGTTGCTTCGGACTTAATATTTGCGGTATGGAAGAGCCTGTTTTGGTTTCGGGTACCGACGGCTGCGGAACAAAAGTTAAAATGGCAATCCTTATGGACAAGCACGATACTATCGGTATCGACGCCGTTGCTATGTGTGTAAACGACATTATTTGCTGCGGTGCAAAGCCCCTTTTCTTCCTTGATTATATCGCTTGCGGAAAGAATATCCCCGAGAAGATTGCTTCGATTGTTTCAGGTGTTGCCGAGGGATGCGTTCAGTCGGGCGCGGCTCTTATCGGCGGTGAAACTGCCGAGCATCCGGGTATGATGCCGACAGAGGAATACGACCTTGCAGGCTTTGCGGTTGGCGTTGTTGACAAAAAGAAGATTCTCGACAACACAAAGATGGCAGAGGGGGATATTGTGATCGCCCTTGCTTCAAGCGGCGTTCATTCAAACGGCTTCTCTCTTGTTAGAAAGGTATTTGATATCGACAACAATCCCGAAAGTCTTTACAGAGCAAAGGAGTCTCTTGCCGGCAAGTCAATAGCTGAAACCCTCCTGACACCTACAAAGATTTACGTTAAATCTATCCTTGCTCTTATCGAAAAGGTAAACGTAAAAGGAATCAGCCATATCACAGGCGGCGGATTCTACGAGAATATTCCGCGTTCTATCCCCGCAGGACTTTCAGCAAAAATCACAAAGAGTGCCGTAAAGGTGCTTCCTATCTTTGATCTGATCGAGAAAACAGGCAATATTCCCGAGCGCGATATGTATAACACGTACAATATGGGCGTTGGTATGAGCGTTGTAGTTCCCGCAGACGAGGTTGACACAGCTCTCGAAATTCTTCGTGCAAACGGCGAGGACGCTTACGTAATCGGTGAGATTATAAAGGGTAACGAAGGCGTGGTGTTCGCTTAATGAAGACCAAAATAGCAGTTCTCGTTTCGGGCGGTGGAACAAATCTCAAGGCACTTATCGATGCCGAGAAAAGCGGAATTATCAAAAGCGGTGAAATAACACTCGTTTTATCAAATAAAGCGGATGCGTATGCTCTCACCCGTGCCCAGAACGCAAATATTAAAACAGAGGTCGTTCTAAAAAAGGATTTTGACTCGCGTGAAGCCTTTGAGGACAAAATTATCGAAATACTCGACGATAACGGCATTGAGCTTATCGTTCTTGCAGGCTTTATGTGTATTTTGAGCGAAAAATTCACAAGAAAATACGAAAAAAGAATTTTAAACGTTCACCCGTCCTTAATTCCCTCCTTTTGTGGTGAGGGCTTCTACGGACTTCACGTACACGAGGCCGCACTCTCGTATGGAGTTAAGGTAAGCGGTGCAACCGTTCATTTTGTAAACGAAATTCCCGATGGCGGTGAAATCATTCTTCAAAAGGCTGTTGAGGTTATAGAGGGCGACACCCCCGAAACACTTCAAAAGAGAATTATGGAGAATGCGGAATGGATTATTCTGCCAAAGGCAACCGAGCTTGTCTCAAAGATGATAGCCGACAAAAAGCAGTAATTTTTAAGGAGCTTTACAATGAATATATACGAAATTAAAACGATGGGCGAGAGAATCGCCGGTAACCCTTACGTTGGTCGCGGTATCGTAATCGGTAAAACCGAAGACGGACGACGCGCGGCAACAGCTTATTTCATTATGGGAAGAAGCGAAAACAGCCGTAACCGTGTATTCACCTTGAAGGACGGCGCTGTTTACACAGAGCCTTACGACGTATCAAAGGTTGAGGATCCCTCGCTTATTATTTACGCGGCACTTCGTAAAATCGGCAACAAGCTGATCGTTACAAACGGCGACCAGACCGATACGATTTACGATTATATTGCAGATAGCAAAACCTTCCCCGAAGCACTCCGCTCACGCGAGTTTGAACCGGATGCTCCCAACTTCACCCCCCGTATAAGCGGCATGCTCACCTTTGATAATAAGGACTTCACATATCAGATGAGCATTCTCAAGAGTATTGACGAAAAAGGAAGCGACACGGCTCGTTATACGTTTGAATATCCCACGGTTAACGGTCTCGGTCATTTCATTCATACATACATAACAGACGGCTCCCCTATTCCTACCTTCTGCGGTGAGCCTGAGAGAGTTAAGATTCCTGACAGCATTGAAGATTTTGCAAATGATATCTGGAATAATCTTGACGAATCCAATAAAATTTCTCTCTACGTTCGCTATACTAATCTTTGCGACGGGACGATCGAAGAAAAATTAATCAATAAGTTTTCAAAATAAGAGATAAAACGCGGTTTTCTCTGCAAACCGCATAAAATTCCGAAAAGAAAGGAAGCTTTTTTGCAAAAGCCTTGATTAAAACAATGAAAGAATTAGAACTTAAATACGGTTGCAACCCTAATCAAAAGCCTTCCAGAATTTATATGGAAAACGGTGAGCTGCCAATCGAAATTCTCTGCGGCAGACCCGGATATATCAATTTTCTTGATGCATTCAATGCTTGGCAGCTGGTTAAAGAGCTGAAGGAGGCTCTCGGTCTTCCTGCGGCTGCGTCCTTTAAGCATGTAAGCCCCACGTCCGCTGCCGTTGGTCTTCCTCTCTCTGAGACACTCAAGAAGGCTTGCTTCGTTGATGATATTGAAGATCTTGATAAATCTCCTCTGGCTTGTGCTTATGCTCGTGCGAGAGGTACTGACAGAATGTGCTCATTTGGAGATTTCGTTGCTCTTTCCGATATTTGCGACAAGACAACGGCGCTTCTTATCAAGCGTGAGGTATCCGACGGTGTAATTGCCCCCGGATACACAGACGAGGCCCTTGAGATTCTCAAATCAAAGAGAAAAGGAACGTACAACATCGTAAAAATCGACGAGAACTACGTTCCCGAGGAAATTGAGCGCAAACAGGTATTCGGTATCACCTTTGAGCAGGGCAGAAATAATTTTGAAATTAACAACGCCCTTCTTGAAAACGTGGTAACGGCTAATAAGACTCTTCCCGATTCTGCTAAGCGTGACCTTATCGTTGCTCTTATCACTCTTAAATACACACAGTCAAATTCTGTTTGCTATGCTATCGACGGACAGGCTATCGGCGTTGGTGCGGGTCAGCAGTCAAGAATTCACTGTACAAGACTTGCAGGCGGAAAGGCTGACACCTGGTTCCTTCGTCAGCACGAAAAGGTTCTCTCCCTTCCCTTCCTTCCTACACTCGGACGTCCCGACCGTGATAACGTCATCGACGGATATATCAACAAGAACGAAGAGGACGTTTGTGCAGACGGAATCTGGCAGAGATATTTTACAGAACAGCCCAAGCCTCTCACAGATGCGGAAGCCCGTGCTTACCTTGATTCGATCAAGGGCGTAGCGCTTGGCTCTGATGCATTCTTCCCGTTTGGCGACAACATCGAGCGTGCTCACAAGAGCGGCGTTTCGTATATTGCAGAGCCGGGCGGTTCTATCCGTGACGACCTTGTAATCGAGGCCTGCGACAAATACAATATCGCTATGGCATTCACGGGAATGCGTCTTTTCCACCATTAAAAAATTATTATACGGCACTTAATTTTTTAAGTGCCGCATAATGACGTATGGAATAAAAAGAAAGGCTGTATAAAAATGAATATTCTTGTTGTAGGCGGCGGTGGCCGTGGACACGCAATTATAAAAAAGCTTAAAGAAAACAAGAGCATCACCCAAATTTTTGCACTCCCCGGAAACGGCGGAATCGCAAAGGATGCTACCTGCGTACCGATCGGCGCAAAGGAGATTGACAAGATCGTTGATTTTGCAAAAAACAACAAAATCGACTATGCTGTAGTTGCTCCCGATGACCCGTTGGTTTTAGGTGCTGTCGACGCCCTCACCGAAATCGGTGTTCCCTGCTTCGGCCCTCGTGCAAATGCGGCAATTATTGAGGGAAGCAAGGTCTTCTCGAAAAATCTTATGAAAAAATATAACATCCCAACGGCTGAATATGAAGTCTTCTCAAATGCCGATGATGCTATAAAATATCTTGAAACCGCACCCATTCCAACAGTTGTAAAGGCTGACGGTCTGGCTCTCGGCAAGGGCGTTATTATCGCCATGACCCGTAAGGAAGCCATCTCTGCCGTTCGCTCTATTATGGAGGATAAGGTGTTTGGCGCGAGCGGAAACAATATCGTAATCGAAGAATTTCTGACAGGGCCTGAGGTATCCGTTCTCTCGTTTACCGACGGTGAAACGGTTGTTCCTATGGTTTCGTCTATGGACCACAAGCGTGTAGGTGACAACGACACTGGTCTTAACACGGGTGGTATGGGTACTATCGCACCTAATCCCTATTACACGGACGACATTGCGAAGCTTTGTATGGATACTATTTTCGTTCCAACGATAAAGGCTATGAAGTCGGAGGGCAGGACATTTAAGGGCTGTCTGTATTTCGGTCTTATGCTCACACCAAACGGCCCAAAGGTAATCGAATACAACTGCCGCTTTGGTGACCCCGAAACTCAGGTCGTTCTTCCCTTGCTCGAATCTGACCTTCTCACAATTATGAAGGCTACAACCGACGGCTGTCTTACTCCCGATATGGTTAAATTTGCTGACAAATCCGCTTGCTGTGTAGTTATGGCGTCAAATGGTTATCCCGAAAAATATGAAACGGGATTTGAAATTTCGATGCCAGACGATGCCCAAATCTACGTTGCGGGAGCAAAGCTCGATAACGGCAAGATCTTAACCGCAGGCGGCAGAGTACTCGGTGCTGTTGACACAGCAGATACTCTTGAGGGTGCCGTAGAAAAAGCATACGCATTGGTCGATGAAATCAAGTTTGACAACGCATATTTCCGTCACGATATCGGAAAACGCGCACTTGAAGCAAAAAATAAATAAAAGCGTCAATTATTAATATATTGCCACAAATGTGGTTGGAGGTTATATGGTTTATCGTGTTTATGTCGAAAAGAAGAAGGAACTCGCACACGAGGCTTCTTCCCTTCTTGCTGACATTAAAGGATTACTTAGAATTGATTCTGTTAAGGACGTTCGTATCCTCAACAGATACGACGTTGAAAATATCGACTCCGAGCTTTTTGCTTACGCAGAGAAAACTGTTTTCTCCGAGCCCCAGCTCGATATCATTTCTCATAAAATTGATAACGACGGCGCACTTGTTTTTGCCGTTGAATATCTTCCCGGTCAGTTTGACCAACGTGCCGATTCTGCCGCACAGTGTATTCAGATCATCTCAAAGGGCGAGCGTCCCACTGTTAAAACGGCAAAAATTTATATGCTTTACGGCAATCCTTCCGATAAGGAATTTGCTGAAATCAAGAAGTACGTAATAAATCCCGTTGAAGCACGCGAGGCAACGCTTGAAGCGTTTAACACGTTAAAAGCCGATTATGAAATTCCCACAACTGTTAAGACTCTTGACGGCTTCCGCGCACTTACAAAAGAAGAGCTTTCAGCTTTTATTCGTGAATACGGACTTGCTATGGATATTGACGATATTACGTTCTGTCAGTCATATTTCATTAAAGAAAACCGTGACCCTACTATCACAGAGATCCGTATGATCGATACTTATTGGTCAGACCACTGCCGTCATACCACCTTTTTGACCACAATCGACAGCGTTAAATTCGAGGACAAGCTTTTGCAGGAGGCATACGACGATTATATTGCCACAAGAAAAGAGCTTGGCAGAGCAAAGCCTCAAAATCTTATGGATATCGGTACTCTTGCCGCTAAATATCTGAAGAAAATCGGTAAGCTTGATAAGCTTGATGAATCTGAAGAAATCAACGCTTGTACAGTTAAAATGAACGTCACCGTTGACGGCACGACAGAGCCTTGGTTGCTTCTTTTCAAGAACGAAACTCACAACCACCCGACAGAAATCGAGCCGTTCGGCGGTGCTGCTACCTGTATCGGCGGCGCTATACGTGACCCGCTTTCCGGCCGTGCATACGTTTACGGCGCTATGCGTGTAACGGGTGCGGCTGACCCCCTGAAGCCTGTTTCCGAAACGATGGAGGGCAAGCTTCCTCAAAGAACTATCGTTACAACGGCGGCAGCAGGTTACTCCTCTTACGGTAACCAGATAGGTCTTGCTACGGGTATCGTTGACGAAATTTACCACGACGGCTATGCCGCAAAGAGAATGGAAATCGGTGCTGTGATAGCGGCAGCTCCCGAAAGAAACGTACGCCGCGAATGTCCCGCTCCCGATGACGTAGTTATTCTTCTCGGTGGAAGAACAGGTCGCGACGGCTGTGGCGGTGCGACAGGCTCTTCAAAGTCACACACGCTTGATTCTCTTGAGTCCTGCGGTGCTGAGGTTCAAAAAGGTAACGCACCCGAGGAAAGAAAGCTTCAAAGACTTTTCCGCAACCCTGAAGCCAGCCGTATGATAAAGCGCTGCAACGACTTTGGTGCAGGCGGTGTTTCGGTTGCTATCGGTGAGCTTGCAGACGGTCTCTATATAAATCTTGATGCAGTTCCGAAAAAATATGACGGTCTTGACGGAACAGAGCTTGCTATCAGCGAATCGCAGGAAAGAATGGCGGTTGTAGTTGCTCCCGAGGATAAGAAAAGATTTTTTGAGATTGCAGAAAAAGAAAACCTTGAGGCAACGGTTGTTGCAGTAGTTAAGGCAGAGCCTCGTTTGACAATGACCTGGGGTGGCAATACTATCGTTGACATAAGCCGTGAATTTTTGAATTCAAATGGTGCTGAGAAGCATATCGATATTGAAGTTCCGAAATATACTGTTGACACAGCACATTTCGGCGGCTCATTCAAGGACGAATATCTCCGTCTTGCTTCCGACCTTAACGTTTGCTCAAAGAGAGGTCTTTCAGAGCGCTTTGACTCCACAATCGGAGCGGGCACCGTGCTTATGCCCTTTGGTGGAAAGCATCAGCGCACACCTATTCAAGCAATGGTTCACAAAATTTCGCTTGAGCGTGCACACACGGACGATTGCTCTCTTATGGCTTACGGCTATAATCCGTTTATAACAGAAAAGAGCCCCTATCACGGCGCATATCTCGCTGTTGTTGAGTCTGTATGCAAGCTTATCGCAAGCGGTGCGGATTTCCGTGACGTATATCTCACCTTCCAGGAGTATTTTGCCCGTCCCGGCAAGGACAGCCGTCGTTGGGGGCAGCCCTTGGCTGCACTTCTCGGTGCTTTCCGTGCACAGAAGGAGCTTGGTATTGCCGCAATCGGCGGTAAGGACTCTATGAGCGGTACTTTTGAAAAGCTCGACGTTCCGCCCACACTCGTTTCCTTTGCCGTTACAACAGATAAAACTCAGAATATAATTTCTCCCGAATTCAAGAAAGCCGGTAACAAGGTTGTTCTTCTCTCTGCCGAGAAGGACGAGAACGGACTTCCGAAGACGGAGTCTTTGCTTGCGCTCTTTGATAAGGTTACTTCCCTTATGAGAAGCGGTAAGGCTGTCGCGGCTTATACTCCCGGTATCGGAGGTATTGCAGAGGCCATACTTAAGATGTGCCTCGGTAACGGCTTCGGCTTCAAGTACGCTGGCGGCGTAACAGAGGATGAAATCTTCTCCTACAGCTACGGTTCATTCCTCCTTGAAGTTACAGAGGACGTATGCTGTGCAAAGGTTATCGGTACCATTACCGACGGCGAGTGCATCTCGATGGGCGGCGACTGCATCAAGCTCTCTGCTCTCTCAGACGCTTACGAAAATAAACTTGAGAGCGTATTCACTTGCAATATCGAACAAAAGGCAGATGCTCCGAAGAACATTTCCTTCGATAAGAAATCAACTCTTGCTCCTGCAATCAAGGTTGCAAAGCCCCGTGTTCTTATTCCCGTATTCCCGGGTACAAACTGTGAATTCGACTCTGCAAAGGCAGTTTCGGATGCAGGTGCTGAAGCGGAAATCTTTGTAATCAATAACCTTACTCAGAGCGGAATTGCAAGAAGCGTTGAGGAATTTGCAAATAAGGTAAATGATTCGCAAATCATCTTTATTCCCGGCGGATTCTCGGGCGGCGACGAGCCTGACGGTTCAGGTAAATTCATAACCTCATTCTTCCGTAATGCCGCAGTAAAAGAGGCGGTTACAAATCTTCTTGATACGCGTGATGGTCTTATGTGCGGAATCTGTAACGGCTTCCAGGCACTCATAAAGCTCGGTCTTGTTCCCTATGGTAAGATTATCGACACAGACGAGCATTGTCCTACACTTACCTTCAACACTATCGGACGCCATCAGTCAAAGATAGTTCGCACAAGAATTGCATCAACAAATTCTCCCTGGCTTACAGAATGTAACGTCGGTGAAATTTATTCAGTGCCGATTTCTCACGGTGAAGGTAGATTTATAGCGGAACAGAGCGTTATTGACGAGCTTATTCTGAATGGTCAGGTTGCAACACAGTACGTTGACCTCTGTGGCAACGCAACAAGTGACATTCAGTATAACCCCAACAACTCAATGAATGCTATTGAGGGTATTCTCTCCCCCGACGGCCGAGTTATCGGTAAGATGGGCCACTCGGAGCGTATCGGCAACGGCCTTTACAAGAACGTTGTAGGCGAATACGATATGAAGCTCTTTAAGTCGGCTGTTAAATATTTCAAATAATTATTGTTTTGGAGGCAGATATGGCGTTTCTTTCTGATATTGAAATTGCACAAGGGTGCAAAATGAAACCGATTGGTGAAATTGCAAAGGTAGCACACGTTGACGAGAAATATCTCGAGTTCTACGGCAAATACAAGGCAAAAATCGACCTTTCTCTGCTTGACGATAAATCCAAAAAGGACGGAAAACTGATTCTCGTAACAGCAATCACTCCAACTCCTGCAGGAGAAGGTAAAACAACTACAACTATAGGCTTGGCAGACGGTCTTCGCCGTATTGGCAAGGACGTAACCGTGGCTCTTCGCGAGCCCTCTCTCGGCCCTGTTTTCGGGGTTAAGGGCGGTGCTGCCGGCGGTGGATACGCACAGGTTGTTCCAATGGAAGATATCAATCTCCATTTTACAGGTGACTTCCACGCAATAGGTGCGGCAAACAATCTTCTTGCCGCTATGCTTGATAACCACATTCATCAGGGCAATACTCTCGGTATTGACACAAGAAAAATCACTTGGAAGCGCTGTGTTGATATGAATGACAGACAGCTTCGAGGCGTAGTTGACGGTCTTGGAGGCAAGGTAAACGGAGTTCCTCGCGAGGACGGATTCGATATCACAGTTGCCTCTGAAATCATGGCAATTCTCTGCCTTGCAAACTCTATAAGCGACCTGAAGGACAGACTTTCAAGAATAATCGTAGGCTATACCTACGACGATCGTCCCGTAACCGCAGGCGATCTCCGTGCTCAGGGTGCTATGACGGCTCTTTTGAAGGACGCACTGAAGCCCAACCTCGTTCAGACTCTTGAAGGCACTCCCGCATTCGTTCACGGTGGGCCCTTCGCTAACATAGCCCACGGCTGTAACTCTGTTATTGCAACAAAAATGGCTCTTAAAATGGGCGATTACGCAATTACTGAAGCAGGCTTTGGTGCTGACCTCGGTGCTGAAAAATTCCTTGATATCAAGTGCCGCATGGCAGGTCTTACCCCGTCTGCTGTATGCGTTGTTGCAACTATCCGAGCTCTCAAAATGCACGGTGGTCTTGCGAAAACAGAGCTTTCAGAGGAAAATCTTGAGGCTCTTGAGCGCGGTATTCCAAATCTTCTCCGCCACGTTTCAAACATAAAGAACGTGTATAAGCTCCCCTGCGTGGTTGCTGTCAACCGCTTCCCGACAGACACCGACAAGGAAGTTGATTTCATTATTGAAAAATGCAAGGCGCTCGGCGTAAACGTTGTTCTCTCAACAGTTTGGGCTGACGGCGGACGAGGTGGCGAGGCTCTTGCCCACGAGATTGTTCGTCTTTGCGAGGAAGAAAAAGGAGACTTTACCTTCGCATACGAGAGCGATGCAACGCTTGAGGAAAAAATCAATGCCGTTGTTACAAAGGTTTACGGCGGACGAGGCACTGTATTTATGCCAAACGCAAAGAAGCAGCTTGCTCAGCTGAGTGAGCTCGGCTTTGGCTCTTTCCCAGTTTGTATGGCGAAAACGCAGTATTCCTTCTCGGATGATCCCGCAAAATTAGGTGCTCCCGAGAATTTCGACGTAACAATTAAAAACGTTAAGGTGTCTGCAGGTGCAGGATTTGTTGTAGTTCTCACAGGCGATATTATGACAATGCCGGGACTCCCAAAGGTTCCTGCCGCAGAACGTATTGACGTTGACGAGAACGGCGTAATTTCAGGCTTGTTCTAATATAAATAATATATAACCTCAAAGGGCTGAGTCGTATGACTCAGCCCTTTTTTAAGCTATTAAATTATTTTAATACAACGTTTTCTTCTCCGAGAATGTCAGATAGCCTTTTTTGAAGAACGGACGCGTCTCCTCCGCGTTCATAAGCCATATATTTAGCCGTTGACATATCAAAGAAAACAATCTGTGTATCTCCGTCGAAAATGTCAACTAAATTTTTCGCCTTCTTATACGAGTCGCTATCAAAATTCTCAACCCTTATAAAAAGTCTCTTTGGCTTTGCCTGAGCTTCTCTTTCGACGTTTGTTCCTTGTTGTTCATTTGAATTTTCAGCTTTATAGTCATTGTTTTCAACTAAAGGCTTGATGCTTGAAACAAGTATCTTTGATGCCTCATCGTCCCGCACGGAAATATTTCCCTCAACGATAATTGCCTCATCGGTACGTATATAATGCGAGAATTTCTGATATTGACGTACAAAAGCAATACACTCAATTTCGCCAAATCTATCCTCAACAGAAAAGAATGCCATCATATCGTTGTTCTTTGTTGTCTTTCTTGTCACACCCGTCACGATTCCTGCAATTCTAACAGGGGCTTTGTCGGAATATTTTACCGATGTCTCGGACGAATCGTCATCAGGATTGGGAATTATATCTGCTATAGAATCGGTTTTGATTGCCGAAATATTTTTTGAAAAGCTATCAAGCAGATGCCCTGAAAAATACATTCCCGAGCATTCTTTTTCAAACTTAAGCTTTTCTCCAAATGAAAATTCAGAAATATCGGGATATTCAAAAGCCGGCTTTTCAACGACAGACTCCGCAATCGAAAAAATATTAAGCTGTCCGTCAGCATTCTGATGCCTCTTGCTTTGCTCGTTATCTATAATGGTTTCATAGCTTGAGAGCAAACGGCTTCTGTAAATACCAAGCTCATCAAATGCTCCTGCTTTTATTAAGGTTTCAACCTGACGCTTGTTCATCTCAGGCCCACTCATACGCTCAATAAAATCTTCAAAGCTTGAAAATGGCCTATCTTTGCGTTCCTTAATAATTGCCGAAACGAAATTCTTTCCTACGTTTTTAAGTGCCAGCAGACCGAAGCGAATGTTATTACCGCTTACGTGGAAATACATTTGACTTTCATTTATATCGGGAGGTAAAACCTTGATTCCGCTCTTACCACATTCCGAGATATATTCCGCTATTTTGACAGGATTTCCAAGAACAGACGTCAAAAGCGCCGAATAATATTCTTTCATATAGTGAGCCTTCAAATATGCAGTTCTGTATGAAATAAGACCGTACGATGCCGCGTGGCTCTTGTTGAATGCATAGTTGGCAAAGCTGCTCATATCTTCAAAAAGGGCTCTTGCATCATCCTCTGATATACCCCTTTCAACAGCACCGCCGATAAAGCTTTCTCTCTCTGCTTCAAGTGCCGCCGCTTTTTTCTTTGACATCGCGCGTCGAACGATATCTGCGTGACCGTAAGTAAATCCCGCGACCTCACGGCAAATGCTCATAACCTGCTCCTGATAGACCGTGCATCCATAGGTTGAGCGTAAAATCGGTTCAAGACAAGGAAGTGCGTATTCTATTTTTTTGGGGTTATGTCTGCATTCGATGTATTTAGGAATAGAATCCATAGGGCCGGGACGGTAAAGTGCGATTGCGGCAATAATGTCGTCAATGGTGGAAGGCTTCAGATCTCTGAGTACACTTCGCATTCCTCCGCTTTCAAGCTGAAAAACGCCAAGAGTTTGACCTTTGCTCAAAAGCTCATAGGTTGCTTTATCGTCAAGCGGAATTTTTTCAATATCAAACGACGGATCCTGTTCTTTTATCTGAAGCTGTGCGTCATTTACAATAGTCAGGTACCTGAGTGCCAAAAAATCGAATTTCAAAAGGCCCAATTTAGCTACCGTGTCCATATCGTACTGAGTTATGACCGCACCGCCGCTAACAGAGAGCGGCACGTAATCGAATATAGGCGAATCGGTTATTACTATTCCTGCAGCGTGAACAGAAACATTTCTCGGCATTCCCTCAAGCGCCTTTGCCGTATCAATTAGGGTGCGTATCTTCTCGTTCCCTTCATAAAGAGCCTTCATTTCGGGCATCTTCAGTGATGCCTCTATCGTTATATCAAGCACGTGCGGTACAAGCTTTGCAACAGCGTCCACCTCGGAATACGGCATACCGAGGGCTCTGCCGACGTCACGGATAGCTGCCCTTGCTGCAAGTGTGCCAAAGGTTATGATTTGAGAAACGTGGTCGCGTCCGTATTTTTCCGCCACGTATTCAATAACCTCATCACGACGGTTATAGCAAAAATCAATATCAATATCGGGCATACTTACTCTTTCGGGATTGAGAAATCTCTCGAAAAGCAAGTCGAATTTTATAGAATCAACGTCGGTAATTCCGATAAGGTAAGCAACAAGGCTTCCGGCACCCGAGCCACGTCCAGGTCCTACCGGTATTTTTTTCTTTTTAGCAAAATTGACGTAATCGGATACTATCAAGAAATAATCCGAGTATCCCATCTTTGAGATTACGGAAAGCTCATACTTCATTCTGCTTCGGTAATCGTCCTCGGTATGCTTTTCATCAAACGAAATAACACCGCTATCGACTTTTGATTTTAGTCCGTTTTCGGAAAGCAGTTCCAAATATTCATCGGCGCTCATTCCGTTTTCAGTCTTGAATCGTGGCAGATACAAATGTTCAAAATCAAATTCGAAATTACACTTGTCTGCAATCTCAACGGTATTTTCAATAGCACCCTCGTATTTTGAAAAGAGCAGCTTCATCTCGTCGGTGCTTTTGAAATAAAATTCGTCGGTTTCAAATCCGGAAGCCTTTCCTGCATCAACCGTAGTATTCGTCTGAATGCACATAAGCACCTTTTGGGTTTTGGCGTCTCTTCTGTTCAGATAGTGTACGTCGTTGGTTGCAACCGTTTTGATATTACATTCCTTTGCTATCTTATCAAGTAACGGAAGAATTGCTATTTGTGCGTCAATCCCGTGATTCTGAAGTTCGATATAAAAATCGTCGCCAAAGACAGACTTCATTTTCTCGGCATATTCCTTTGCCTCGTCATACCAGCCCATCGAGAGAAGACGCGGTATCCTGCCCGCAAGACAAGCAGAAAGCGCCACAAGTCCCTCGCTATGTGCCGCAAGTAGCTCGTCATCTATTCTCGGCTTTGAATAAAAGCCCTCCGTGTACCCTTTTGAAACCAAATAAATCAGATTTTTATATCCGATTTCATTTTTACAAAGCAAAACGAGGTGGTTATAGTGAGAGTCGTCGTTTGCCTTGTCGAAACGAGACTTCGGAGCAACGTAAACCTCACATCCGATAATAGGCTTTATATTATTCTCTTTGCAAGCACGGTAAAAAGCAACAACGCCATACATCGCACCGTGGTCTGTTATCGCAACGGCGCTCTGTCCAAGCTCTGCGGCTTTTTTGGGGATATCCTCTATACGGCAAGCACCGTCAAGCAGACTATATACACTATGCAGGTGCAAATGAACAAAATCACCCATTATCCAAACCTCCTTTTATTTCTTATAGTAAAACTCTTTTATTTTATTCAGTCTGTGATTAAGCCCCGACTTTGTAAGCGGAGGATTAAAGAGCCTTGCAAGCTCTGTGAGCGACAGCTCGGTGTTTTGGACACGAAGGGCCGCCGTTTCTCTCAATTCGTCCGAAAGAGCCTCAAGTCTTCCCTCTTTTTCGAGCTTCTTTATTATACTGACAATTTCATGTGACGCATTTACCGAACGTGCGAGATTGACTGTTTCACAGTTTGAACGACGATTGATATCGTTTCTTATATCACGGATAATCTTGTCGTTCATACATTCAAACATCATAGAAGAAGCACCGATAAAAGCCAAAATATCCTCGTTAGAGGTACTGTCCTTATAGTAAAGTCCTGTTTTCCCTCGACGGCTTGTTATTTTGGGCTGATATCCTATATCCCTCAGCAATTCGTATAATTTTTTTGCTACGACTGCATTTTTAACGGTAAATTCCAGATGATAGGCTTTAAGCGGATCGCTAACGTTGGCAGAGGCAATAAAAGCCCCTCTCAAAAAATATGCCCGACAGTTGTCGCATCTGAAATTGAGTATTTCCGAGATGCCGGGGCCATTTTCAATGTCCTCTGAGAGCTGAAGCAAAATGTTTTCCGCACTTTTAGATGTGAATTTTATAAAATAACGAATATTTCCTGCTCTGTTTTTCGTTGTTATCTCAGGCTGTTTTTTTAGTGTCTCGGAAAAAAGCGCCTCAAGCGCCTCAACAGTTCCACGATGCTCTGTGGCAAACTCTATCTCACCGTCCATCAGCTCGGCATTGATTAAAAGACCATAAAGAAACGCTTTTTTACAGCAGGTCTGCTTTATCGGACTCGATATCAGCTCATCCTTAACATTTGAAGCAAATGACATATTTTTCATATCAACGGATATTATTCTCCGATGATTTTCACCTCGCATTCAAGATTTACGCCGTGCTTTTTATATACGGTTTCCTTTATGTATTCTATCAGATCCATAACGTCCTTGGCTTTTGCTCCACCGATATTTATGATAAATCCCGCGTGCTTTTCTGATACCTGTGCTCCGCCGACGGTATATCCCTTAAGACCGCTGTCCTCAATCAATTTGCCTGCAAAATGTCCCGGACATCTCTTGAAAACGCTGCCTGCACTCGGATATTCAAGAGGCTGCTTATCGCGGCGGCGAGCCATATAATCCTTCATCTCGTCAAGTATTTCGCAAGTGTTTCCCTTGCTTAATTTTAATTTAGCGGATAGAATAATGAAATCGGGATTTTCAATGTAAAAGCTGTGACGGTAAGAAAATTTATGCTCGTCTCCCACAAGAGAAAAAATCTTGTCCTCCGTCGGGTCGTAGTATCTCGATTCAATAACCACGTCCGACATTTCTCCGCCGTAAGCCCCCGCATTCATATAAATAGCTCCGCCGACACTTCCAGGAATACCATACGCAAAAGCAAGACCCGCAAGTGAATTTGTCTGTGCCGTTTTTGAAACAGACGTAAGGGAAGCTCCGACATAGGCTTCAATTTCGGTATTATTTACAACGAAATTATTAAGTCTTTCGGTTGAAATCACAACTCCCCGATATCCGTTATCTGAAAACAAGGTATTGCTTCCGTTTCCGAGAATAAAATATTTTTTCCCCTTTTCCTTTGCCGCCTTGACAGAATAAACTAATTCCCTCTCGTCTCTCGGAAATACCATAATATCCGCATTTCCTCCGATTTTGAAGGTTGAATAGTGTGCAAGCGGCAAATCAAGCTTGTATTCAAAATCACAAGAAAAAGAAGTTATTGCCTCTATATATTCCTTCATAAAATCCTCATTTCAAAATTTCAAGAAGCTCTGAAAGCTCCGTAATAGTATATTTTATTGCCATATTCTCAGGTGGCTTTTTGCCCTCAGGATTATAATAACAACAATCAATGCCGAAATTCAAGCCGCCCTTCATATCGCTTGTCAGGGAGTCTCCTATAATGATCGTTTTTTCTTTAGAAAAATCGGGAATTCTATCTTCAACAGTCTTAAAAAATCTGATATCAGGCTTTTCATATCCGACCTCGCCCGAAATAAAGACCCCGTCAAAGAAATCCTTTATCGGTGAGCGTTCAAAACGCGTCCTTTGAACGTATTCAATGCCGTTTGTAACGATATACATCCTATATTTTTTCGACAGAGAACGGCAAATATCTACAGCCCCGTCAATCATAAACATCTGCTCTGTAAGGGCATCGGTATAAGCGTACGACAAGGCGTCAAAATCACAGGTGAATCCATATTCACGTCCGAAAATCTCAAATCGGCGAACACGCAAAACATCCTTCTCGATTTCACCTCGCTCAAGTGCCTTCCAAAGCGAATCGTTTATTTGACTGTATAGCTTTATTCCCTCTTCATCAACGTCAACAAAAAAACGCCTAAGAGCAAGAATCAAGGCCTCTCTCTCGCTTGCAAGAAAATCAAACAGAGTTCCGTCTGCATCAAAAAGTATCGTGTCGTATTTTTTCATTGAATACCTCTTTTTCGTCAGTGTATTTCACTCCAAAATATATTATACCACTAAATTTCCAATATTTCAACAACAAAAAAGAAAACCCACTTGAAAATTTTATTATATTAGTGTATAATATATTACAATGGTGTTTTATTGACTCTTTATTGTGAGGAGAACGAGATAAAAATGACTAAAAAAAAGATAAAGATCGGTATGCTCGGATTTGGTGCGATGGGAAAAGCACATACCTATGCCATAAAAAATTTTCCGCTTTTCTATCCCTCGCTTCCCTTTTCGGCAGAGGTGTACGGTGTTTGCACGAGAAGTGCCGAAAAATCAGAGAAAATATGCCGTGATTTTGGCGTATCTATCCCCACGACAAACGAAGACGAGCTTATTTATAACCCCGAAATCGACGTTATAGATATTTGCACACCGAACATTTGCCACTACGAAACGATTATGAAGGCAATTGACGCAGGCAAGCACATCTATTGCGAAAAGCCACTTTGCATAAGCTATAAAGAAGCAAAGACCGTCGAGGCGGCGGCAAAGGAAAAGGGGATACGCTGTGCTATCGTTTTCAACAACCGCTTTATGCCTGCAGTTTTACGTGCAAAGCAGCTGGTTGATGACGGAAGGCTCGGAAGAATCCTTTCCTTCAGCGTTTCCTATTATCACGACAGCGCGTCTGACACGAAAAAGCCTGCGGGCTGGAAGCAAAACAAGGATATATGCGGCGGCGGTGTTCTTTTTGACCTCGGCTCGCACGTAATTGATATGATATATAATCTTTGTGGTGAATTCAAGAGCGTTTCCGCCTTTTCACAAATAGCGTATCCAGTGCGTACGGGTATTGACGGCGAGCCTTGGGAAACCAACGCAGACGAGGCTATATATATGCTTGCAGAGCTTACTTGCGGTGCTCGCGGAACGATTACTGCAAGCAAAATTCACACAGGCACAAACGACGATATAAATCTCGAAATTTACGGAGAAAAAGGAGCAATCAAGTACTCGCTTATGGAACCGAATTGGCTTCACTTCTATGACAGAGGTGCTGTAAACGAGCCTATCGGCGGAGAACGTGGGTTTACAAGAATCGAATGCTGCGGAAGATACGAGGCTCCCGGTGGAGTGTTCCCCTCCCCTAAAGCCCCTGTCGGTTGGCTTATGGGTCACGTAACCTCTTATATGTCGTTTTTGACCACGCTCTACGAAACCCGCGAGTTCCACCCGAATTTCACCGACGGCGCCTATGTGCAAAGGGTTATGGAGGCGGCATATCTGTCGTCAGACACGGGAAAAATCGTTTCGCTTGATGAAATTAAATAAACAGTTGGTGGCATATAATGGATAAAGCTCAAAATTTAACAGTTATCGGATTAACAGGCCCCAGCGGTTCGGGCAAGAATATCGTTGCCGGCGTGTTCTCAAAGCACGGCATCGGAATATTTGACTCGGATTCGGTATATCATAAGCTTTTGATTCCTCCCTCGGCTTGCTCAAATGAACTTATACTCGAATTTGGAGAGGAAATACTGAACGCTGACGGCACTCTTAATCGCCAGAGGCTCTCCGAGATTGTTTTTTCGGGAGAAGGACACGAGGAAAGACTCGCTAAATTAAATAAAATCAGCCACAAGCACGTCATATCTGAATTCTTTCGCTGGATTGATGAGATGAAAGAAAAAAATATGACTGCCGTGCTTATTGATGCTCCGCTTCTTTTTGAGTCAGGACTTTCAGAGCACTGTGACTTTATCATTTCTGTCCTCGCCGATAAGGAGATCAGGCTTTCAAGAATTATTGAAAGAGACAATATCCCAAAAGAAAACGCAATTATGAGGATAAATAATCAAAATCCGGATGAATTTTACATAGAAAAATCAACCTTTGTGATCGAAAACAACGGCTTGATATCCGAGGTTAAGGAAGCGACGGAAAAGGTACTGTCTGAAATCTTACAAAAAACACAAGAAAGGTACTGAGTTTTGAAAAAAGCAGTTTTCAGAAGTCTGATTATAATTTTAATAATCGGAATTTCGATTGGTTTCGGGTTCCTTGTCGACAACATTTGCCACGCAATCGATAAGGCCTATCATCCCATAAAATATTCAGAATACGTCGAAAAATATTCAAAGGAATACAGCGTTCCCGAGAATATTATATACGCGGTTATTTTGTGTGAAAGCAAGTTTGAAAGTAATGCCGTGTCAAGTCAGAATGCTATCGGTCTTATGCAGATGATACCTTCAACGTTCTTGTGGCTTTGCGAGAAAACAGGCGATAATTTCAGCGAAGGTATGCTATATGACCCCGAAACGAATATACGATTCGGTACATACTATCTTGCATATCTCTATGAGGAATTCGGACTCTGGGAAACCGTTTATGCAGCCTATAATTGTGGGCCTGGCAAGGTTAAGGAATGGCAGGAGAACCCCGAATATGCAGATAAAAACGGAGTTTTGATAAAAATCCCCTATTCCGAAACAAGAGCGTATGTAAAAAAAGTATCAAAGGCGGCAGAAAAATATGCCGAGCTATATTTTGAAGGAGATAAATAATTATGGCAGATTATAAGGAACTTAAAGAAAAGCTTTTCTATAAAAAGGAAAACGTTTATTGCAAAAACGACGAGGGCTATGCCAAGGCGGCTTATGATTTTGCCGAGGGCTATAAAAAATTTCTCGATTCAGCAAAAACAGAACGCGAGGCTGTTAAGGAGGCTATCAAGGAGGCATCTGCGGCAGGCTTCCGTCCCTATCGTCTCGGCGAGCCTCTGAAGGCAGGCGATAAGTGCTATTATAACAATCACGGCAAGAGCATTTTCCTCTTTAGCATAGGAAACGAGAGCATTGAGAACGGAATAAGAATTTCCGCAGCTCATATCGACTCCCCCCGTCTTGATTTCAAGCCCTGCCCTCTCTATGAGGACAGCGGTATCGGCTTTTTTAAGACACACTATTACGGCGGAATAAAGAAATATCAGTGGACGGCTATTCCTCTTGCCATTCACGGCGTTATTTCTATGAAGAACGGTGAAAACATTGAAATCACAATCGGTGAGGACGATAACGACCCGATTTTCTATATCAACGACCTTCTTCCTCATCTCGGTCAGACGCTTGCAAAGAAGCCCCTGGGCGAGGCTATCGAGGGTGAGATGCTCAACCTTTTCGCCGGCTCTCGTCCTTATTCAAACGAGGAGGATACCGATAGCGTTAAGCTGAATATCCTTTCGATCATGAACGAAAAATACGGAATTACAGAGGACGATTTCTTCTCTGCCGAGCTTTGCGCCGTTCCGTCAATGAAGGCAAGAGACGTCGGATTTGACTGCGCCGCTGTTGCCGCATACGGTCATGACGACAAGGTTTGCGCATATCCCGCACTCATCTCTGCCATAAACGCCGCAAGCGATTCAAACCACACGGTTATGTGCGTTCTGGCTGACAAGGAGGAGATTGGCAGTGACGGTATCAGCGGTATGCAGTGTCTTATTTTTGATGACCTTATCAACGAAATTTCCCGCGCTCTCGGTGGCAATCCGTCTATCGTTCGCGCTAATTCAAGATGCTTATCCGCCGACGTTTCAGCGGCATACGATCCCAACTTCAAGGACGTTTTTGAAAAAAGAAACACACCTGAGCTTTCCTCGGGCGTCGTTCTTATAAAATATACAGGCTCAAGAGGTAAAAGCGGAACGAGCGACGCAAGCTCTGAATATATCGCTTGGCTTCGCACCGTTATGGACAGCCATAACGTAACCTGGCAAACCGGTGAGCTTGGAAAGATCGATATCGGTGGCGGTGGTACTGTTGCAAAGTATATTGCAAATATGAACATCAACACGGTTGACTTGGGTGTTCCCGTAATTTCAATGCACGCCCCCTACGAGCTTATTTCAAAAGCCGACTTATATGAAACCTACAAAGCTTTTTATGCTTTTTGTATCAGCTGAAGGTAAAATATGCTTGACAAATTAAAGGAAGCCGAACAAAAATATATATCTACAGAGGTCTTTATTTCAAGTCCCGATGCCATGAGCAATCCCGATGAGTTTGCAAAAATGATGAAGGAATATAAAGCTCTCACCCCTATTATCGAAAAATACAGAGAATATAAAAAATGCAAAGCAGACACAGACGGTGCAAAGGAGCTGCTTGATTCCTCTACTGATGCGGATATGCGCGAGCTTGCAGCTGAGGAATTCAAGATGGGGAAAGAAAAAATCGCCTCTCTTCTTGATGAGCTTAAAATAATGTTACTTCCCAAAGACCCTCTTGACGAGAAAAACGTAATTGTTGAAATTCGTGCCGCTGCCGGCGGTGAGGAAGCGGCTTTGTTTGCCTCAACGCTTTACAGAATGTATTCGATGTACGCCGAAAAATGCGGATTCAAGATCTCAATTATAAGCTCAAATCCAACCGAGCTTGGCGGTTACCGCGAAATTTCATTTATGATGGAGGGCTACGGAGCTTATTCAAGAATGAAATTCGAAAGCGGTGTTCACAGAGTACAGCGCGTTCCCGAAACCGAAACTCAGGGAAGAATTCATACCTCAACCGTATCTGTTGCCGTTCTTCCCGAGGCTGAGGAGGTTGAGATTGAGATAAATCCTGCGGATATTAAAATCGAGTCCTGCAAATCAAGCGGTGCCGGCGGTCAGCACATCAACAAAACCGAATCGGCTGTTCGCTTAACTCACTTCCCCACAGGTATCGTTATCGAATGTC
>JAZRJC010000091.1:0-5693 GCA_045645605.1 Eubacteriales bacterium
CGTCATCGTCCATACAAGGAAGGTCGTCGTGAATAAGTGAAAAGGTGTGAATAAATTCTATTGCCGCGGCAAAAGGGAGAGCCGCCTCGTCGCCTCCGCCAAACAAACGGCAAAATTCAAGTGCCAGAAAGGGTCTTATACGCTTTCCGCCCGACAACAGGCTATACCGCATAGAATCGGTAACCGTTTTTATGTCATTATCCTCTTTATCTATAGCACCTTCGATATAATCCTCAACCATCCTCGATCTTTCCGAAAATGCCGTCATCAATTCTTCTTTATTCATCCTTTGTCTCCTCGCAGAAATATTTCGGGTTATTTTTCTTCCTCAAATTCTGCCTCGCTCAAATTCCCTTCGGCATCCCTCTGAAGAATGCTGATTTTCGCCTCGGCCTCGTCAAGCTTTGACGTGCAAAGACGAACAAGCTTTATTCCCTCCTCATAAAGTGCGAGAGATTTATCAAGCTCTGCTGTTCCGTTATCAAGCGCCGACACTATCTCGTCAAGCCTTGATACCGCTTCCTCAAAGCTCAGTTCATTTTTAGCCATCTGTTTGTCCTCCGATTTTCTTGATTTCGGTAATTGTACTTATAACCTCACCGTCAGATATCGCGGTTCTGACTCTATCCCCTATCGCAATATCCTCGGTTTTCATAACAGGCAGTCCGTCACTCTTATACATAACGCTGTATCCTCTTGACAGAACAGAAAGCGGATTGAGTGCCGAAAGCTTTGCAATTCTATTGTCAAGCGTACCCTTCTTGCCGTCATAGATCCTTGACATAAGTCCGTCAAGTCTATCCGAATATCTGTCGGTCAAAAGCCTCTTGTTTTCAAGAAAGGCTTTAGGGGAAGAGAGTGCACGGCTGTTTTTTATATACTGAATACATCTTTGCCGCTCGGCAAGAGAACCCTTGACAAGCGCCGTCATTCTTCCTCCGAGAGAGGTCAGATAACGCTTGATTTCAGAAGCCTCGGGAACTGTCAGCTCTGCCGCCGCCGACGGTGTTGAAGCGCGAACGTCGGCTACAAAATCACAAATCGTGTAGTCGCTTTCGTGTCCGACCGCCGAAACTACGGGAATTTGCGACGAATAAACTGCTCTTGCAAGAGCTTCATCGTTAAACGCCCACAGATCCTCAATAGAGCCTCCTCCTCGGCCGATGATTATTACGTCAACGCTCATCTCTCGATTAAAATATTTTATTCCCTCCGAAAGCTGTGCGGCCGCCCCCTCCCCCTGCACGAGCGAAGGATAAAGGATCACTCGGCACACGGGAAATCTTCTCCCGATAATATTCTTCATATCCTGAATTGCCGCGCCCGTCGGGGAGGTTATGATACCTACCCTCATAGGCATTCTCGGCAGCTCCCTCTTATGAGAGAAATCGAACAAGCCCTCCGCCTCAAGCTTTTTGCGTAACTGCTCGTATGCAAAATAGAGTGCGCCGAGTCCGTCCGGCTGAATGTCCTCTGCATAAAGCTGGTACACACCGTCACGCTCATATATCGAAACCCTGCCGCGCGCGATAACTTTCATTCCGTTTTCGGGAATAAATGAGAGCCTCGCAGCATTAAACTTAAACATAACCGCGCGAAGAACACCCGTCTCGTCCTTCAGCGAAAAATAAAAGTGTCCTGAGCGGTGGTTGACGAAGTTTGATATCTCACCTTTTACAAAAACGCTTGACAGAAGAGGATTGCTATCAAACAGCATTTTAGTATATTGGTTAAGCTGACTGACAGTCAGTATGTTTTTTCCGTAAGCGTCCATTTTCCCTCCGTCAGTTATTTTCGAGATGCCTCTTTCCGGTAAGCAGCGCAATTCCTGCCGCATTGTCGGCAGAAAAGGCAGGCTCTGCAAAAAAGGTATTTTCTCTCCTTGACAGCCTCTCTTTTATAATCGAATTGCTCATAACTCCGCCTGCATACAAAACAGGCATATTTCCGTTTTCAATAAGTAAATTTTCCGTCATTTTATCAAGCGTTTCGGCAATAAAATCGAAAACGAAGGCTGACACAAGAGCAGCGTCACCACTCTCCGAATATAACCTTGCAGCCAGATTTTCAACGCCCGAAAGATTGCATTTCCCGCCGATAACACTTATTTTAGGCCTCGGGACTTTTTTCGTATTTTCCGCAGCCGCCCTCTCCATCTCGTGGCCGCAGGGAAAATGAAAGCCCATAGAAACTCCAACTCTGTCTATCGCCTGCCCTGCATTAAGGTCAGCCGTCTCGCCGACAAGAGTTACGGCAAACGTGTCCCCCTTATCCTTTGCGATAACCGCCTCGGTCGTTCCTCCCGACACGTGAAAGGCAAGAAATCTGCCGCATATATCATCACTCATCTTGGCTGAATATTTTGCCGCCGTAATATGTCCGCTTTGGTGCGAAAACTCATAAACGGGAACACCAATGCTCGATGCAAATGCGTGTGCCTCAGCTACTCCTGCCAAAAAGCAAGGCATATACGACCCCTCCGCATCTCTTGGCTTCGACGAAACACCGACAGCTATCGGAGAATACTCCGATAGTATCCCTTTAAGCTTATCTGCAATCTGCGGAATGTTCTTGATATGTGAAAAAACAGCGTCGCTTTGACGGAGGCCGCACTCGCCGTCCTTTACGGGAAGAGGCATCTTCAAATTGGCAACAATCTCGCCCTCAAGGGTTGCAACCGCTGCCGACGTTGTGTAATTGCTTGTGTCAAATCCGACAAAGCAAGGCCTTTTATCATTGCTCATTTCCGTCACTTGCCTTGCTTCGAAGCTCGTCCTTCGTGGCGTTCAGAATACCGTTAATAAATGGTCTTGCACGCTCGTCGTCAAACTTCTTTGAGAGCTCGATCGCCTCGTTAAGTGTTACGTTATCGGGAATATCCTCCATATAGAGAAATTCATAAACGGCAAGACGGAGAATTGCACGCGAAACCCTTGAGAGTCTGTCTGTTCTCCAGCCGATTGAATTTTTCTCGATCAGGGCATCAATCTCGGCAAGCTTTTCATAAACTCCGAAAAACACCGTTTTTACATATTTATTCTTCGGGATCTCTCTTGCGTCAAGTGCGGTTTTATAAACCGCCTCAAGATCCTCTTCTCCGTGATATTCAGCTTCAAAAATAAGTCCGAACGCAACCTCACGCGCTTCGCGTCTTGTTAATTTATCGTTTTGTGGCATTATATAGTCCTTTCAAAAATTAGTTAATAATTTATATATTATTTTATATCATTCAGCAAAAAAAGTCAACACAAATTTAATAAATATTACATATTTTCGCGAAATTTTCTAATATTATTCACACGGAACCTCGGAGGCTTATGAAAAAAGGAGCATTTTTAACCGTAATTGTATTCATTTTGTTCGCTGTTTTTTTATACGGCAGAGCTGACACGTCAAAATACGCATCAAATGACGGCGAGGAAAAAAACGAGAGCGAAAAATCAGAGAAAAGTGAGGAGGACTACATAAGATGGGTTGATTTTTCAGTATCCTCAGAGGCTATCTCCGACGCAATAAGGATCGACATCGAAACAAAAGATAGCGATATGCATATAACCGTCCCGGAGGCACTGGCATATCTTTCCACCAAAAATTATGGGGTGTATGATAAATACAAATCGTCATACCTTGATAAGCTTCGTGAAAACCCAGCCCTTCTCAAGGACTCCGAGGGCAAAAAGCTGTATAATTATTACCTAAAAGCATACTCTGCCGCCCTCGGCTCGCTGGTGGGGGATTTTTCAATGGTCACAACCGACGAAAACGGAGAGCAAACCGAGGAGGCTCTTTACGGAGTCCGTCTTTTTTCTCCGATAGCCTCCGGCTTTTACTACACCGACTATGACGATTTCGGTGCTGCCCGCTCATACGGATACCGCCGCCGCCATCTTGGTCACGATATGCTCGGAAGCATTGGAACTCCCATCATAGCCGTTGAAAGCGGGGTCGTTGAGGCCTGCGGCTGGAATCAGTACGGAGGCTGGAGAATAGGCATCAGAAGCTTTGACGGCCAAAGGTATTATTACTATGCTCACCTGCGGAAAAATCATCCATTCAACGATATATACGAGGGAAAAATCGTAAATGCGGGCGAGGTTATCGGATACCTCGGAATGACAGGCTACAGTGCAAGAGAAAACACCAACAATATAGACACCCCTCACCTTCATATAGGGCTTGAGTTGATATTTGACAAAAGCCAAAAGGACGGATACAATCAAATTTGGATTGACCTTTTCGAGCTGACAAAGCTTCTTTCAAAGTACAAAAGCAAGGTGTATTTCAACGAAGAAAATAAGGAATATTATTCAAAAATCGTGTATATATATAACGAGACTCCCGATTGATTCTCCTTTTTTGTAAAAACATAAAATAACAGTTGAATTTTTGTCGAATTTATGCTATAATTGTTATATATATATAAAATAAAATATGGAGTATATAAATATGGCAAAAATTCTAAAAAGCTTTTTCTCCTCAATTTGCTCTGTTTTCACAGTGTTCATCTTGGTGATATCTCTTGGCATATCACTTGTTGACAAGACCAAAGGACTTACCTTGAATGATCTTGGCTCTATCTTTATCTTTGCGTTTTTTACCGCTATTGCCAACACGATTTATTTCAAATCCAAGCTGCACAGCGGTATAAAATATCTGATCCACCTGTTTATAACAGTCATAGCCTCCTCCATCTGTATCAGCAGAATAGCAAAGGGGAATGACGTTAACGTTCTTTTTCCCGTGATTGCGGTTATTGTCATTCACGCACTTGTCTTTCTTCTGATCTTCATCGTACAGCAGAGAAGAAAAAAGACGGCGGAATATAAGAGTATCTTTGAAAAAGAAAAGGATTCAAAATAATCAACGAATATTAAAGGATAAAATTTATGAAAAGCTACGACAATTTCGATAATTCATTTTTTTTGAAAATAATATGCCTGATTGCAGGAATCGCACTTCTTCTGGTTATGATATTTTTCCTTGTAAATTGGATTACCGACGGCAAAGGGGTGTCCTCTGACACTGAGGAAGAAACCTACGTTATGCCGAGTGCCACAACCCCTACGTACGACAACACAACTAAGGAAACCGAGTTCGTACCAGCACCCATAATTACAGACAGCGATACGACGGCACTTCCCTCCCCCGACACAACCGATGAGACGACAAATGAGGCAACCGACACGGAAACAGAGCAGTCTCCCGAAACCGAGCTGCCCGCCCCCACAGAAACACTTCTTCCCGAATCGGCTGATATGGGCGACGGGTATATTGACAAATTCGTATTTGTGGGAAGCTCAACGACTTACGGACTTCAGGCATACGGAGTCTTATCGGGGGGCAAGAGCACAAAGCAGGTTTGGGTTTCAAACGTGCAAGGAAAAACCCTGTCGCTAAACGACATATTAACAAAAACTATCGTTTACCCCGAAAACAAAAAGGAAATGACAATTTGCGAGGCGGCAAAGATTGACGAGCCGGAATATATGATCTTATCGCTCGGTATTGAAGGACTTTCATCTCTTTCAAAGGATGAGTTTATTGCCGAATACAGAGGACTTGTAAAGGCATTGAAGATAGCCTCCCCTACAACTAAAATCATTCTTCAATCAATTTTCCCCGTAGCCGACAGCTTCTCGGGCAATTCAAAGATCAACAACAAAAAAATCGTAGATGCCAACGGCTGGATTCTC
>JAZRJC010000092.1:0-32699 GCA_045645605.1 Eubacteriales bacterium
GCCTTTGTGACGTGAATACTGTGCTAAACATTATATACTAATTTTTAATCTTAGTCAAGAAAAATATAAACTAATTTCGATTTTCATCTGACAACTCAAGCTCAAACCAGAAATTACTTCCTTCACCCGGTGTGCTTATAACACCGTAGGTTGCCTTGTGCATTTCGAGAATACCCTTAACGATAGATAAGCCAAGACCTGAACCGACAGCCGCACGGCGGTGTACCTTGTCGATTTTATAGTATCTGTCCCAGATAAGAGCAAGTCTGTCAGGCGGAATACCTTCGCCTGTGTCAATAATTTCGATTTTAACCTTCTTTTCGGTGGTCGTTTGCTTAACTGTGACACTTTTATCCTCGCCTGTGTAGTTTATGGCGTTGTTTATCAGATTATAAAGCACCTGAAGCATCATTGTTTTGTCAGCGTATATAGAGGCGTCATTGTCCGAGATAAATTTAATATTATATCCGTCTTTTGTGGTCAGCTTTTCGTATCGGGAAAGTGTTTCTCTCACAGTTTCAGTAAGGTTGAACACCTGCTTTTCGACCGTTCTTTCGCCTGATTGGATTTTAGAAATATCAAGCATATCGTTAACAAGATTGCTGAGACGGGTCGTTTCGTCGATAACTATCTGCACGTTCTCGGGCGTGTTCTCGCCGGGGATATCTCTCATCATTTCGCTATAACCTCGAATCATAGTAAGCGGGGTGCGAAGGTCGTGAGAGACGTTTGCCAAAAGGTCCTTTTGAAGCTTATCTGTTTTTGAAAGCTCCTCTGATGCGTGATTCAGCGCGTTTGAGAGCTCGATTGCCTCGCGGTATCCTCTGACGTTGAATTTCTCGTTGTAGTCGCCCTTCGCCAGCTTTTTAACAGATTTGTTGAGCTTAACTATAGGATTTGTAACCTGTCTTGACATAATATATGCAAGCACTAACGCACCTAAAAGGAGTATGATGAATATCCACTTGAATTGCGCTGAAAAGGTCTTGATGATTGCACTTACGGGTGCTGTTTGAGAGTTGAGGAACATAACGTATTCGTTCCCATTCTTATCGGTGAAGCACTTAACGTAAACGGTATTTGAAATATCCTGCTCGGTGGTATATCTTGAACCCTTGAAGATAGTGTTTTTTATGAGCTCGCCGTCAGAGGCCTTTGCTTCACGATAAAGCTTGGCAATCTCGTCACCATTTTTTGCAAGCTGATGAATAAAGCATCTGTTCAGAATATTATAGGATACAATCATATCCGCTTCAGCGTTTTCTATTTTATACAGAAGAACGCATATTGAATATTCGGCAGATACAGGATACACCCTTTCTTCAAAATCATGTCTGTTGACATTTTCTTCAACGATAGTTGCCATTGAATAAAGCTCGTTTGTTTTAGCTTTTACGTAGAAATTATCGAGAAGAAAAACCTGGAAAATACCGACAACCAGCAGGACAAAGCAAATAAATACTATTAAATAGGCAAAAAGAGTCCAGGTTATACCTACACCCTTATCATGCTCATATTTGAAGGAAGTCTTTTTTTTCATAAAATACTCCTTGTAATAAGATTTTTATGCCTCGAATCTGTATCCTACACCGCGAAGAGTAACTATGTAACGGCTGTATTCGCCAAGGCTTTTACGCAGCAATTTGATATGCGTATCAAGAGTTCTTGCGTCGCCGTAGAAATCGTAGCCCCAAACCTCGCGCAAAAGCTGCTCGCGTGAGAGTGCTATATTCTTATTTTCAAGCATATAGAAGAAGAGATCGTATTCCTTTGGCGACATTTCGGCACGCTCTCCGTTAACGAAAACAAGCCTTGCGCTGATATCTGCACGCAGTCCGCCGTTATCAAATTCAACGACAATATTTTCTTTTTTGGAGTTACCCTTTAGCTGATTAACACGCTTCATAACGGCGTCGATTCTGAGCATAAGCTCCTTTGGAGAAAAGGGCTTTACAACATAGTCGTCAATGCCAAGCTCGAAACCGTTGATCTTGTCATATTCTTCACCGCGTGCGCTTAACATAATTATCGGTGTTTGAGACGTCTTGCGGATCTCGCGGCAAGCGGAGAAGCCGTCAAGCTCGGGCATCATTATATCCATAATAATTATATCAAAGCTTTGCTTTCTGCAAAGAAGAACGGCTTCCATTCCGTCGGCGGCACAGGTTACGCTATGCCCCTCGAAAACGGCGTATTTTGTAATCAGTTCACGGATTCTTGCTTCGTCATCAACTATCAGAATGCTATACATTTTGCTGTTCCTTTCTTCAATTGAAATAACGGCTGACACAAGCTATATAAAATTCAACCTGCGACAGCCGTTCTGGATATTAAATTCGGATCAATTATTGAAAGCTGACGTCCCCGCTGTCTGTCGGAACGTACTCGTGAAGTTTGAGCTTCGTGTCAACAAGTTTTCCGCCTCTTACAACTGTGATATCAACAACGTCTCCGACCTTGCAGTCCTTAAGTGCCGCTTTGATTTCGGCAGATGTTGAAACCTCAATATCATTTACGTATGCAATTCTGTCTCCGTTTTTGATCTCGTCCGTGTACTTTGATTCGTAAACGTAAACGCCGAGAGAATTAACTCTGTATTGCATAGCGTCGTATATATCGTCTATGTCGATAAGAGAAAGTCCGTGGTCGATTCTTCCCTTAACGTAGCCGTATTCCATCAGCTGCTTTGAAACGTCGCTTGCGGTATTTATTGGAATGGCAAAGCCGAGTCCCTCTATATCCGAGCCGCTTGATTTAGCGTTAACGACACCGACAAGCTCACCGTAAAGATTGAACATACCGCCGCCTGAATTTCCGGGGTTTACTGCAGCGTTTGTCTGAAGAAGGGTCATATTTTCCCCGTCTATAGTAATCTCTCTGTCAAGGGCGCTGATGATTCCGTTTGTGACAGTTCCGCCAAGACTTCCGAGAGGGTTGCCGATGATTATAATTTCCTCGCCTGTCAGGAGGTTATCGGAATTTCCGAGCTTTGCAACGGTCAGCTCATCATCCTCTTTGGGAGTTATCTTAATTACGGCAATGTCAGCACCGGCGTCAGAGCCTATAAGGGATGCTTGATATTCCTTGCCGTTCTTCAAGCGAACTGTTATAGATGAAGCGCCGTCGATTACGTGGTGGTTCGTGATAACGTAGCCTGAGGAGGATATTATCACGCCGCTTCCTGCTCCGCTTGAAACGTATTGAGAGAAGAAAGCGTCCTTTACAACGTGCTCGGTTGTAATTTCAACAACAGCGTTTTCAACAAGAGAAACGACTGATGATATTGAAAGAGCCTCTCCGTTAATTGCCTGCTGCTTGTTTTCTTCGGCAGAGGGTTTGTTTGAGTTAGAGCCTGATATGCCTAACTGATTATTTTCGGAGTTAGTTCCAAAAATATTGTCGATTTCGTTTTCGGGTAGTGTTTCCTTCGACTCTGAAATTTCATGGTTTACCTTTGCCAACAAGGAAAAGTTCAAAAACACTGAGGCTAAAAGGGCAACCGAAACGACGGCACTCACGATAACAGAGGCAATCAGCAACCTTTGCTTCGGTGCTTTCTTTATATTTCCGGCAGTATTTCCGTATGGCGTACTGCTATATGAGGAATACATATTCGCATTTTCCGAATAGCCCCCTCTTTGATTTGACGTGTGATTTATATATCCCTGTGCCGTCGGGGTATAAATACGGCTGAAGGTGTTTTGCTGAACGTTTTCAGACGGTGCATCAGACTTGCTTTGCGTATTTATATTGTCCGCTTCGATGCTTTGGTTGTTATTGGTATCATTTGAAAAGTTACTTGACGTGTCTCTTTCGAATTCCATATAAGACCTCCCACTATTTAGATTCTGGCTTTATTATACACTTTATATGTGATAGTTTTTTGAAGACGTGATAAATAAGGAATGAATTTAAGGAAAAAAGCAAATGATTAACAGGTATTTGCCCTTTTTCTTACGTGCTTAACAATAAGATAAATAATGAAGACGATAGAGCAAAGAATAATGCCCACCAAAAAGTACAAAAGCATAAGGATTCCTTTTGCAAACATACCGAGAGTTTCTATGGCGGTCACCCCGAAAAGAAAGGGCAGGGTGGTTGTGCTTATATATGAGTATATTGCGCTGTATAGCATACCCGACGCAAAAAATATCGTAAGCGTAAGCATAAGCGAAATGAAGATGCTTTTCTTTTTTCTTATCGCAAGATAAATTACAAAGCAGAGATTGATAATTGATAAAATTATAAAGACGAAACGAATCGACGTCATCAGTCGGACGGTTGAGGGAAAAGATCCGCTCCCGCATAAAAGAATAAATGCGGAAGAAATTATATTAAGAAAAATGAGGGATATGAGTGACGTACATGAGAATTTTAATTTGCTCGAATTATTTTTCATTTACTTCCTCTTTGATTATATAAGCCGAGAAGGGCTTTATTTTTCCGTCGAATTTTTTATTGTCAAGAAGATTGATACCGCTGATATTGATCGTAAGCTCCTCCCATCCGCAGTTTGCGGCAATATAAAGGCACTCGTCCTCGGTTCTTCTTTCGTAGCAGATACATCCGTCACGGCTTAAAACAACCTTGAAAATACCGTTTGACAGAGCCACTGAGCCTTTGCGGATCTCTCCGAGCCTTTTGTAATGCTCGATAAGTGTACGCTCCTCGCGGCCCCAAGGATATGGCATACGGCAGAATGGGTCGTGTGCCCCCTCAAGACCCGCTTCGTCTCCGTAATAGACCGACGGAACACCGTAGGAGGTGAACTGAATGACAGAGGCTATTTTCAGGCGCTCGATTGCCTTTTCTCTCCGTTCCTTTGATAAGCGGGCGGTTGAGAGCTCTGCATTAGAGAGCCCTTCTCTGTTTTCGTCTCCTAAAACGGTAAGAATACGCTCCGTGTCGTGAGTTCCCAATATATTCATAAGAGAATCGGATACAGCCTTCGGATAGGTTGCATAAAGCTCTGTCATAGTATTTGCTAAAAACGGGGCGTTGCCTCTTAAAACATATTCGATGATGGCATTTTTGAGCGGATAATTCATAACGCTGTCAAGCTGCTTGCCGCGAAAATATTTTCTTCGCTTTCCGTAGGATATTTTATCGGCAGCGTTTTCCCAAACCTCTCCGATGATTATAGGTTTCGTATCACCGCTTGAGCTTCTTGCCGTGTCACGCAAAAGCTCAAGAAATTCGTCGGTCAGCTCGTCGGCAACGTCAAGGCGGATTCCCGAAATTCCCATTTTTATATATTTCTCGACAACCGAACCCTTTCCTGCAAGGAAGCTTCGGCATTCGGGATTATCAAGATTTAATTTCGGCAAAATCGGGATTCCCCACCAGGATTCGTATTGATGCGGAAACTCTTTGAAATTAAACCAGCTTGAATAGGGAGAGTCGGGGGATTGATAAGCCCCCACCGAATCGTATTTACCGTATTTGTTAAAATACAGGCTGTCGTCCCCGACGTGATTGAAAACGCCGTCGATAATAATCCTGATTCCAACTCTTGACGCCTCGGATATAAGCTTTTGGAGAGCCTTGTCTCCGCCGAACATTTCGTCAATTGTCATATAGTCACCCGTGTCGTATTTGTGGTTGGAATAGGCCTTTACTATCGGGCTTAAATATATAACCGTTACACCAAGGCTTGAAAGGAAATCAAGCTTTTCACAAATTCCATAGAGATTTCCGCCGAAAAACATATTGTTTTCAACAAATCCGCCGGGATATGCTGCAAATTGAGGGGTTCCGTTTTCCCAATCGGGGTTGAGCACGGCATCCTCGCGCACGGGCACATCAAAGCTTCCCCTATTAAACCTGTCAACGAAAACGTGATACATCGTCCCCCCTGAAAACCAGTCGGGAACGCAAAAGCCGTCCTCATAAACGAGCAGCTTGAATTTGCACACGTCGTTTGAATTTTCTGTGAGAAGAATATCGAGATTATTCATCGTTGTGGAGAAATATTTTGTGTTTCCCGCAAAAAAGCAAAGGCTATAGTAAAAAAGCCCCGACTGTTCCTTTACCAAAAGCGTGTCAAGATCTAAATCCAAGCGATATATGTCATCTCCGAGCGACGTATCGGTACAGACAAAAGGAAAAGCCGTATCCCATCCGCCGTCGGGGGATATAAGAAGCTCAACCTTGCAAATACCGAATTCTCTCGGAATATTCAATTCAAAGGTAATGGCGGCAGAACGTGGGAACGCTCCGAATAACGAAGCGTCCACACCGTTTGCATATTTGTTTAACGTGATTTTTTTGTTGTTTTTTAGCTCATCGTGCAGTTTTATAAGCATAGATACTTTTATTTACCCATTTTTTTAAGATTCCAAATGTCATTTGCATAGTCCTCGATTGAACGGTCTGCTGCAAAATAGCCTGCTGAGGCAATATTGATAAGCGACATTTTGTTCCATTCCATAGGCTTCTTTGTATAGATATCAAGAGCCTTTTCGTGAGCCATACGGTATGATTCAAAGTCGCACATACACATATACGGGTCAGCAACGCCGCTGCCTGACAAAAGATAGCTTGCAATACCCGCAAAGGACTGACCTGCAAAGCCCATATTCAAGCAATCGATAATCTTTTGCAAACGATAGTTGTTGGCAAAATATTCAGCCGAATGATAGCCCTTTGTCCAAAGGTCCTCAACCTCAAAGCGGTTAAGACCGAAGATGAACATATTTTCAGGGCCTGTAGCCTCTTGCATTTCAACGTTTGCACCGTCAAGAGTGCCGATGGTAAGCGCACCGTTGATCATAAGCTTCATACAGCCTGTACCGCTGGCCTCCTTGCCCGCAAGAGATATCTGCTCGGAGATTTCAGCAGCGGGAATAAGTGCCTCAGCCATACTTACGTTGTAATCCTCAATAAAGACAACCTGAAGTTTTTCTCTTATTAAAGGATTATTATCAATATCGCGGCTGATAAAGCAAAGCAGACGGATAATTTCCTTTGCCATGGCATATCCGGGAGCCGCCTTTGCACCGAAAATAAAGGTTTGGGGCTGTATGTCAAGATTGGGATTTTCCTTTAATCTGACGTAAATGTCGATTATATTGAGTGCATTCAGAAGCTGTCTCTTATATTCGTGCAAGCGCTTTATCTGAACGTCAAAGAGGGAATTTGGGTCGAGAGATTTTCCTGTTTTTCTGAAAAGACAATTCGAAAAATCAACCTTGTTCTGATATTTGATATCAGCAAGCTTCTTTAGTACTTCCTCGTCATTTTCAAATTTACGAAGATTTGCAAGCTCTTTTGGATTATGGCGATATCCGTCACCTATGCAGTCCTCGATAAGAGATGCAAGGCGGGGGTTTGAATAGCAGAGCCAACGGCGGTGAGCAATACCGTTTGTAACGTTCGTGAACTTTTCGGGATACATCTTGTAGAAGTCTTTGAAAACGGAGTCCGTGAGGATATCCGAGTGGATTCTTGAAACGCCGTTGACCTTGTGAGAACCGATAACAGAGAGGTTTGCCATTCTTATCTGGTTATAGGCAATAACCGAAAGCTTTGAAACCTTATCCCAGTTACCCGAGAAGCATTCCCATGCGGACGCACAGAAGCGCTCGTTGATCTCTTTGATGATCATATGCATACGGGGAAGCTTCAGCTTGAATAGATCCTCGTTCCAGGTTTCAAGAGCCTCAGGCATAACCGTGTGGTTTGTATAAGAAACTGTTCTCGTTACAATATCCCAGGCCTTATCCCAGGAGAAGAAATATTCGTCAAGCAAAATTCTCATAAGCTCGGGAATACAAAGGGCAGGGTGGGTATCATTTATATGAATCGCAACCTTTTCGGGAAGGTTGTCAAGGTTTCCGTATACTGCCATGTGGTCTCGGATAATGCTCTGACAGGAGGCAGACACAAGGAAATACTGCTGAGTCAGACGGAGAAGCTTACCTTCCGTGTGGTTATCCGAGGGATAAAGAACCTTTGAGATTATCGAGGCATTGGTGCTTTCCTCAAGAGCCTTCGTATACATACCCTGAGTGAAAAGACCCATGTTGAAGTTTTTGATATCTCTTGCGCGCCAAAGACGAAGCTGGCTCACAGCCTCGCTGTCAGCTCCCGAAATCATCATATCGTAAGGAACAGCCTCGATTTCCTCGGCATCCTCATAAAAGATCTCGCATTTTCCGTTCTCCCATTTTTCGTGAACCTTTCCGCCAAAGCGAACGTGGAAGATTCTGTCTGTACGGGGAACTAACCAAACCTCGCCGCCGGGAAGCCAAACGTCAGGAAGCTCGATCTGCATTCCGTCAACGATCATCTGCTTGAAAAGACCGTATACATAGCATATTGAAAAGCCTGTTGCGGGGTAATCAAGAGAGGAGAGGGAGTCCATAAAGCAAGCGGCAAGACGACCGAGACCGCCGTTGCCAAGACCTGCATCAGGCTCGCACTCATAAAGCTCTTCAAGAGAGAAGCCCAATTCACCGAGTGCTTTTTCATATTCATCAGTTAAGCCAAGGTTATGGAGATTCGTTTTAAGCGAACGGCCGAGAAGAAACTCCATACACATATAGTAAACTCGCTTTGCGCCGTTCTCGTTTACCTTATTCTTGAAGGCTTTTCTTTTTTCTGTGAGTATGTCTTTAATTGTGAGCGCGACAGATTTGTATATCTGCTCGCGTGTGGCGTCCTTGTTTGAGGCGCCGAAATATCTTGCAAGCTTGCTTTCTATATTTTCTTTTACTTCTTTTGCTTGGGGATTAAAATTCATTTGAGAGTGTTCCTTTCATTTTGGGGATTATTACAGATCGTACATTTGGAGATAGTTGTTAGCCGATCCATTCCAGGAGAAATCGGTATTCATAATTTTCTCGATAAGAGCCAGACGTCTCTCCTTGTTGTGATAAAGCTCAAGTGCTGCCCAAATTCTGTCAAGAAGCTCCGCTGAGCTGTAATTTGCAAAGGTGAAGCCATTGCCGCGAACAGTATCGCCGTCAAGCCAATAGCCCTTTATTGAATCGTAAAGACCGCCCGTTTCTCTCGTTACGGGAATTGTTCCGTAGCGTGAGGCTATCATTTGGGCAAGACCGCAGGGCTCGCTCTTTGAGGGCATTAAGAAAATGTCTGATGACGCGTAAATTCTTTTTGAGAGATCTCTGTCATACATAATCATTGCGCGAACCTTATTTGGGAAGCTATGCTCAAGCTCGCGGAAGAATGTCTCGTATTTTGGGTCGCCCATTCCGAGAATAACGAGCTGGACGTCACTTTCCGAAACAAGCTTATAGATTATTTCAGAAATAATATCAATTCCCTTATGAGAAGCGAGTCTCGTTATTATGGAAATCATAGGGACGTCTTCGCTTTGGGGAAGAGCAAGCTCTGCTTGAAGAGCAAGCTTGTTTTTGTATTTATCCGAAATATTATTTACGGAAAAGCACTTGGCAATAGCTTTATCGGTTTCGGGATTGTAGTAATTGTAGTCAATTCCGTTGAGAATACCGCGAAGCTTTCCTGCATTTCTCACGAGAATAGGGTCAAGCCCCGACGAATATGCAGGTGTGCGGATTTCCTCAGCATATCTTGGGCTAACCGTTGAAACGATATCAGCACATTCGATAGCGCCCTTCATAAGATTTATACAGCCCTCGTATTCAACGAGCGGGCGGTGTATTCCCTCGAGTGCGAAAACGTCACCGAGAATGGCAAAATCATATTTTCCCTGATATTCTATGTTATGAATTGTGAATATCGCCTTGATTCTTCTGTATCTTTCGTCCCATGAGAACAGGGTTTTCAGATATATTACAGAGAGAGCACTCTGCCAATCGTGAGCGTGAATTATGTCGGGCATAAAATCAATGAATTTAAGCATTGAGAGTGCTGCCATAGAGAAATATGCAAATCTTTCGCCGTCATCAAACGAGCCGTAAAGAAATTCACGCTTGAAATAATATTCGTTGTCGATGAAATAATAGGTTACTTTGTCCTTCACAAGACTCATAACACGGCAGTATTGCTTTCTCCAGGCAAGATTTACCGTGAAGACGTATTCTTCCTTCATTTTAGCACGGAATTCGTCCTTTATTGACGTATAAAGCGGAATTACCACGCGAACGTCAGCCTCTCCCTTTGCGGCTTCAACTATGGCCGCGGGCAAAGAGCCTAAAACGTCACCGAGGCCTCCGGTTGCCGCAAAGGGCATCGCCTCAGAGCCTATAAAAAGTATTTTTTTCATATTTCAGATATCTCCCTTTAGATAATTCGTCCCTTTTCAATAAAGAATGGGAGAGAGTCGTGTCCTGCAAGTGTTCTTGAATCCTTGATAACTACGTTTTTATCCGAGATAACGCAGTTCAAGCTAACGTTTTCACCTGTGATAGTATCCTGCATAAGAATAGAATTGCGGACAACGCTTCCTTTTCCGATTTTAACTCCGCGGAAAATTATAGAGTTTTCAACAGTGCCTTTAATTACGCATCCGTCGGCTATAAGTGAATTTTTAACTGTAGCACCGTCAGAATACCGTGTAGGCGCTGAATTTCTGACCTTTGTTAAGATAGGTCTGTTCTTTTCGCCGAAAAGGGAGGAGAGGGTGTCCTTTTCGAGAAGCTTCATGTTGTACGTGAAGTATTCTGAAATCGAGCTTATTTGAGCGAAAAATCCGCTGTATTTATAAACGAAGAAGTTTGCACGAAGAAGATTTCTGTCGATTATGTCGCTGTAAAAGCTTGTGTAGCCGTGTGAGATAGCATCAGAGAGCATCGACTGAAGGAAGCTTCTTTTTGCAACTATAATATTCGTGCTTACCTCGCGAACTCCGTGAATTCGCTTGTTATAGTGCATAACGTCGGAAATGCGGTTGTTCTCGTCCGAGGTGATAATCGCCTCGCCTGAGGGTATTGTGTGCTTATCAACGTCAAGTTCTGTCGTAACTATAGTAATGTCTGCCATATTTTCCTTGTGCTTTTTGATAACGTCAGAGAGGTCAATATTACAGATGGTATCGCAATCCGAGAGCACCATATACTCTTCGTTGCATTTAGATATAAAATTCATAGCGCCCATCATTGCTTCAAGCCTTGTTGAATAGAGACGGTTTGCCACGCTGCTGTCGTAGCTTGTGATAAAAGGCGGCAAAATTCTGATACCGCTTGAACGGCGAGCCAAGTCCCAGTCCTTTCCCGTACCTATGTGGTCAAGGAGAGACTGATAGTTGTTGTGAGTTATAACGCCTATCTTGGTGATACCTGAATTAACCATATTTGAAAGAGTAAAATCGATAAGACGGTAGCGGCATCCGAAGGGAACGGAGGCCATAGTTCTGCGTCTTGTAAGCTCGGGGATATTCTGATCGTGTATATTAGAAAAAACAAGTCCTGCTGCTATCATATTTTACCTCCAGATTTAATTAAAGCTCGTAAATCATTTCGCCGCACGAAATAACCTTGCCGTCGGGCACCTTTATATCAGCACCGATAACGCAAATGCCCGCGTTATCACCCGACGCCCTGTCTTTTTCGCATCCGATTTTAGCGTCCTTGCCGATAGTAACGTGTCCGTCGATAACAGAATAATCAACCGTCGCACCGGCCTCAATTACAGAGCCGCTCATAATTACGCTGTCGCGAACAACAGCTCCCTCCATAACCTTAGCACCTGTATATAGAATACTGTTGATTACGGTTCCGTAAACCTCACAGCCCTCGGTTATTATACTGTTCGTTACGTTTGCGTCCTCGCCAATAAACTGAGGAGCAGAGGCAAAATGACGTGCAAAGATTCGCCAATTTTCATCATTGAGATTGAACTCGGGGTTCTTGCCGAGAAGGTCCATATTCGCTTCCCAAAGGCTACTGATAGTTCCAACGTCCTTCCAATAGCCCTCGAACTGATAAGCCATCATCTTCTCGCCCGCACCAAGCATAGCGGGAATAACGTCCTTTCCGAAGTCGTTGCTTGAATCGGGCTTTTCGTTGTCGGCAATGAGATAGCTCTCAAGCTTATCCTTCTTGAAAATGTAGATGCCCATTGAAGCCAGCGTGCTGTCAGGATTTTTCGGTTTTTCCGAGAATTTATAAATTCTGCCGTCCTCATAGGCACTCATAATACCGAATCGGCTTGCCTCCTCAATCGGCACGTTAAGAACCGCAATCGTGCAATCGGCATCGTTTTTGATATGATAATCAAGCATAGCGTTATAGTCCATTTTATAGATGTGGTCACCTGAAAGGATAAGAACGTATTCGGCATCATATCTATTGATAAACTCAAGGTTCTGATATATGGCGTTTGCTGTACCCTTATACCAATCGGCAGACTTCTGTCCCTGATATGGTTGAAGAATGGAAACACCTCCAAAGGAACGGTCAAGGTCCCAGGGGAGACCGTTTCCGATATAATCATTCAAGACAAGGGGCTGATATTGGGTGAGAACACCAACTGTATCAATTCCCGAATTTATGCAATTCGAGAGGGGAAAATCGATGATGCGGTATTTACCGCCGAAGGGAACCGCAGGCTTTGCGGTCTTGCTTGTGAGTGCATAAAGGCGGCTGCCTTGACCACCTGCTAAAAGCATAGCAATGCATTCTTTTTTCTTGAACATAGTATTTCCTCCCTTAAGTCAAATAGTGTTATATAGTTTTCTTGTTTTTTTCTCCTTTGGATTTCTTTTGGGTTTGAGAATGTGTCCGCCGAGGGGTGCGAGCGTAATTTCGATCGCTTGACGGAAATTGTTTTCTTTATATCCTTTGCAGATGAATGCCGCGATTTGCCCTTTGTTGGTAATTCCCGAGCCACCGTAGCGGAGGTCGTCGGTTGAAATAAGCTCCTCGTATTCGCAAAGATAGGGAACGCCCAGATTGAATTTTTGGCGGGTTACGGGGGTTAAATTCAAAATAACGATAAGCTCGTTACCACTTTCATCAATACGGCGGTAAGATAAAACACCCTCGTCCGAGTTATCTGCGTCGATCCAGGAAAAGCCATCCCAGGAATTATCAAGCTCAAAAAGCTCGGTGGACCTCTGATAGAGAGCGTTAAGCTCTGCCACGAAAAGCTGGAGCCTTGCGTGCTTTTCAAAGTCTAAAAGGAACCACTCGATACTGCTCTTATAGTCCCATTCGCGGAATTGTCCGATCTCGCCACCCATAAAGGTCAGCTTTTTACCGGGGTGCGTCATAATATACGTGAGAAAAGCTCTTGCACCTGCGAATTTGGAGTCGTAATCTCCCGGCATCTTGTCGAGAAAGGATTTTTTTCCGTGAACTACCTCGTCGTGTGAAATTGGCAAAACGAAATTCTCGTTGAATGCGTACATCATTGAAAAGGTGATTTTTTCGTGAATATATTTTCTGAAATAGGGGTCAGATTCAGCATAAGAAAGAGTGTCGTTCATCCATCCCATATTCCATTTCATCGAAAAGCCAAGACCGTTTTTGCCATCAAGGCTCGTAACGTTTTCCCATGCGGTTGATTCCTCGGCAATCATAAGAACGTCGGGATACTCACCGAGAATATGTCCGTTCAGCTTTCTGAAAAAGGCTACAGCCTCAAGAGATTTGTTCTCTCCCTCCGAGTTTGGAAGCCATTCACCCGGCTGCTTGTCGTAATCAAGATAGAGCATAGAGGCAACCGCATCAACGCGAAGCCCGTCTGCGTGATATTTGTTTATCCAGAAATCCGCATTCGAAACGAGGAAGGCTTCAACCTCATTACGTCCGACGTCAAAGCGACGTGTACCCCACGACTTGTACTCTGCTTTGTCATCACCCTGATATTCATAAAGCCTTTGCCCATCAAATTCGTAAAGTCCGTGTGCATCCTTTGGGAAATGTGCGGGAACCCAGTCGAGAATAACTCCGATACCGGCACAGTGTAGGCTGTCAATAAGAGCCATAAAATCCTTTGGCGTGCCGAGTCTTGACGTGGGGGCATAATATCCGCAAACCTGATATCCCCAAGAGCCGTCAAAGGGATGCTCCATTACCGGCAGCATTTCAACGTGCGTATACCCCATCTGCTTCAGGTAAGGTGGCAGCTCATTCGCAAGCTCAAGATAGGAAAGAGGGGTTCCGTCATCGTGAAGCTTGAAGGATAGGATGTGAAGCTCGTATATATTCATAGGGAAATCATACGGCTTCTTGACTTTTTTTGCCCGATTTTCGAGCCATACGGCGTCATTCCAACGATATCCCTCAAGGTCGTATATTTTTGAGGCGGTTGCAGGGGGCGTTTCAAAGAAAAACGCATAAGGGTCGGATTTGTAGAGCTCCTTATCCCCGTTTTTTATCTTGTACTTGTAATTTGCAAAATCGGATAGGGCAGGGGCGGAGATCGTCAGCTCCCAAATTCCGTTCTCCGTGACCCTTGACATAGGACAGCTCTCGTCCCAAGAATTGAAATCACCTACGACGAAAACCGAATCAGCGTTTGGAGCCCATACACGGAAAACGTAGCAGTTAGTATCTATTTTATGAGCGCCCATAAAGTCGTATGAGCGATAGTTTGTACCCTGGTGGAAAAGAAAAGAAGAGAGTTCATTTGTTTTTTTCATTTGTTCCTCCCGACTTTTATTACTCATAATTTTATATGTTCAATTATATTATACACCTTTTTTGCTCTTTTTTCAAGGGTGAAAAGGGTAAAATCAAGGAATAATTTAGATAAAAATATGTAAATTGAGTAAATTTTTTGGTGAAACATTGAAAAAATGGGTAATGTGTGTTATAATTATCACGTCTTCGGCGGAGCAACCGAGCGTTATTTTCGGTCTTTTCCGCAAAAAAAGAAAGATAGAATATGGAATAGAGAGAAAAATGGACAAAAAATATACACTTGACCGAATCGAGGGCAGCATTGCCGTTTGCGTTGCCCGAGATGACGGTGAGATAATCGAATGTGACGCAAATTTTCTTTCGGGAATCTGTGAGGGTGACGTTTTTTGGGCAGATTTTTGCGTCGGTGTGCCGAGAAACATAAGAAGGCTTCCATGTGAAACGGAAGAAGTAAAAAAAGAGAACAAAAAACGCTTAAATAATCTATTCAATCGGGGTAAAGGAGATAATTTATGATTTACAGAGGTATTTTTGCATTTGGACTTATTGAAAATCTTTATACAAAATTCAAATTGGACCAGTCTGCATATTCAATATTGCTCGTAGTCTTCTCGCTTGCTTGTATAGCAATTCCTTATCTTATCGGCTCGCTTAATTTTGCAATAATTATATCGAAAATCAAATACGGTGAGGATATAAGAAATTACGGAAGCGGTAACGGCGGTATGACCAATATGCTTCGTACCTACGGAAAGAAGCTTGCCGTTTACACTCTTGTCGGAGATATGCTGAAGTCGGTAGTGTCGGTAACGCTCGGATGCTTTCTTTTAGGCATCGGATACGGCGGATACCTTGCAGGATTTTTCTGTATGCTCGGGCATATGTTTCCGATCTATTACCGTTTTCGCGGCGGCAAGGGCGTGGCTGTTATTGCAGCTATGATCCTTATGCTAAATCCGATTATTTTCCTTATTTTGTTCGTGATGTTTGCCGCAATAGTTTTCGGAACGAAATACGTTTCGCTTGGCTCTGTTGTGGCAGTAGGTCTTTTCCCTGTGATACTCAACCGATTCGACATAATCCTTATGAATGCAGGATATAAATTCGTAGCAGGCCCCGACACGCTGTTTGCCGTCCTTATTGCGATTTCTGTAATTTTTATGCACCGTCAGAATCTCAAGCGTGTAATGAACGGAACCGAATCGAAGATTTCTTTTGGTAAGGGAAGTCACGAAAAGAAAGAGAATGACCCGAAAAAGAATGACGGAGAAAGCGAAAAATAATGGAATTTTCTGAAAAAATAAAAGATTTTTGCGGTCTGATTATTGATTCTGCAGAGCGTCATATTTTGAAGAAGGCAGTTTTCTCAAAACCCGTGTCAAAGGACGTTTTAAGGACAGTGCTGACTCTTCGTGAGATATCGGGAAGAGAGGTTCTTCAGGCAGAGATATTTACACGCGACAATAAGGCGTTACACAAAAATATTGAAAGAGATAATTTTGACGCTGTATGTGAGCTTTGTTGCGATTATATGCAGATAAACCTTATAACGACGGCAGGCGACTGTGAGTACAGACGATCAAGGTCGGGAAACGAGGTTATTATCGGTGCAAATAAGCTATCGTATGATAAAGCCGAGAGAGTTGCATCTGTTGGCAACAACAATGAGAAAAAACACATATTGTCGGGGAAGGAGCCTTTTTTGAAGCTCCTCGGCGTCAGCGACGAGAGGGGCAGAGTAAAAGACAAGAAGACCGCTAAATTCAGACAGATCAACCGTTTTCTTGAGATGATAAGAGACTGTCAAAGATCACTCCCCGAGGGGAAGATACGAATTTGTGACCTTTGCTGTGGAAAGAGCTATCTTTCCTTTGCGGTCTATCATTATTTTGCGAATGTTTTGGGGTATGAGGTCAATATGACGGGCGTGGATTTGAAGGCTGACGTTATCGAATATTGCAGCTCTGTTGCAAAGGGGCTTGGCTTTTCCGGTCTTGAGTTTATTTGCGGCGATATAAATCTTTATAATACCGACGTAAAACCCGACCTTGTGATTTCTCTTCACGCTTGTGATATTGCGACCGATATAGTCTTGAATAAAGCCGTTGAATGGGAAACTAAGGTTATTTTGTCAACCCCCTGCTGTCATCACGAGCTTAACAGTAAGCTTAACTGCGGGGCTCTTTCCTTTATTGCGGAATATTCTATGCTTCGTCAGAAGCTTTGCGATGCGGCGACAGACGCACTCCGCCTGAAGCGTCTCGAGGCAAACGGATATTCCTGCGACGCTCTTGAGCTTATCGACCCCGAGGAAACGCCGAAAAATATTATGCTTCGTGCAATTAAGAAAAACTGTAAAAATTCCGCAAAGGCAATATCTGCTATGGCGGAATATCAGAGGGCAAGGGCGTTTTTGCTTGGCGAATAAGCTGAAATTCTATTTGGATTTGGTGAAAAATGACTTATATTACTGCACTGAAAAAAATACAGGCTTGTCGGAGAACCGAGGGTATTGCAACGGTTGAGAGAATGCGTCTTATCTGCAAATATTTAGGCGAGCCGCAAAAGGGTCTAAAGTTTATCCATATTACCGGAACGAACGGAAAGGGCTCTTGTGCCTCAATGCTTGATTCAGTTTTGCGTGAGGCGGGATATATAACGGGCAGATTTGTTTCTCCCTATATAAATGATTTTCGCGAGAGAATTACGGTTGACGGCGAGATGATCCCCGAGGAAGAGCTTGTTTTGCTTACCGAGATGGTCTTTTCCGCAATTGACGAGATGAATGCCGATATTGAGAGGGCAAGACGTGGGGAGGATACCCGCTTTCCGATATCCGAGTCTGTTTTAATTGGGGACGCTTCTTCATCCCCCGTTCAATTTGAAGTTGTAAGTGCCATAGGCTTTTTGTATTTCAAGAGACGTATGTGCGACGTGGTTGTGCTTGAATGCGGTCTTGGCGGAAAATATGACGCTACGAATATTATTGATCCGCCCCTTGCCGTTATCGTAACGCCGGTTGACCTTGATCACACCGAGCTTCTTGGCGGAACCGAGGAGAAAATCGCAGGAGAAAAAAGCGGGGTGATTAAGCGCGGAACTGGAGTTACCGTAAGCAGCCCGCAATATCCGAGGGTTTACGGAGTGCTCTCAAACGTTTGTAGTGCAGCAAAGTGCCGTCTTGCGTCTCCTATAAAGGCTGACCTTACGATCGACACCTCAACCCTTATGGGACTTGGCTTTACCTATCGAGGCAAGCAGTACGCAACAAGGATGCCTGCACTCTATCAGGCAACGAATGCGATAACTGTTATTGAAGCCGTAATTGAGCTTGTAAAGCTTGGAATGGAAATTCCGGACGAGGCTGTTGTCAGAGGAATTTATTCTGCATATATGCCTGCCCGATTTGAGGTTGTCAGTGTATCGCCTACCTTTATCGTTGACGGAGCGCATAACGAAAACGGAATAGGTGCGCTTATGAGAAGCCTTCGTCAGCTGGGCGATAAATTTACGGGAAAAATCAATTTTGCCATAGGAATTCTCCGCGATAAAAATCCAAAGGGCGCGCTTTTGCCTTTTGCTGATTTTATAAAAGAGGGAGATTTTACCCTTGGCGAAATCGTAGCGGTGACACCAAGCTGTGAAAGGGCTATGCCTTCTTTTGAGCTTGCAGAAATATTAAAGGAAATACTGCCGGAGGGCATTGAAATTTCAACGGTAGATAATTTGGATTCTTGCGGAGCTGACGAGCTGAAAGGGTGTTTTTCAAGTATAGGCAAGGACGATGCGCTTATATCATTCGGCTCTCTCTATCTTGCAAGCGATATGAGAATTTTAATGAAGGATTTTCTCGGAGGTAATAGTATTTTTAATGAAAGAATGTAAGAAAAGGTTGAAATCATTCATAAAGGCAGCGCTGTTTGTTTTTTGCGGTATGGCGTTGGGCTTTGTGCTGAGTGTTTATTTAAGAGAGTGCTTGGCGACATATACCGAGGACTTGGGTATTGAGTCCGGTTTTCTCGCAAATATGCTTTTGCTTGCGGTTTTTATACTTATTTTCTACGTTGTTTTCTATATTAATATTTTTCTCCACGAGCTTGGGCATCTCATCTTTGGACTTTTGACGGGATATAAGTTTTCATCATTCAGAATCGGCGGACTTATGCTTATAAGGCTTGACGGTAAGCTGAGGCTTCGCCGTTATTCGCTTGTCGGAACGGGAGGTCAATGTCTCCTGTCTCCGCCTGAGGAAAATGACAAAAAAGCAAAAAAACCGTATGTTCTTTATAATCTTGGCGGAGTTTTGTTCAATCTTATATCCGGACTCGTGTCAGTTTTGCTACTGCTGAACTTGAGGGGCGGTATGATCTTAAATATGATCCTTTTGTCAAATGCAGCTATTGGCATATTTGTCTTTTTGACAAATGGGATCCCGCTGACTGTCGGTGTGGTTGACAACGATGGAAAGAACGCTCTTATGCTCGGAAAAAGCAGTGCCGCTCTTGAAGCCTTTTACAAGCAGATGAGGATTGCAGCAGAGAGTAGCAAGGGTGTTTCTCTTTGCGAAATGCCGGATGATTTGTTTGAGATTAGCCGAGAGAATGACGGCTCCAATGAAGCGAATGCTATTATAAGGGCAATTTCCGTGTTTCACTGTAACCGCCTGATGTATCCCGATTCACTAAAAGAGGCAAAAGAGAAAATAGATGCTTTGCTTGAGGATAGAGAGGGAATACTTGAGCTTCACAGAAGGCTTTTGATTTGCGACAGAATATACTGTGCGTTGGCTTTGGTGGAAAATGAAGCGGATAAAATTGTAAAAGGACTTCTTGATAAAAAGCAGAAAAACTTTATGAGGAGTATGAAAAAATACCCGTCGGTTTTGCGAACGGAGTATGCAATTTCCCTGATTTACAATAAGGATGCCGAGATGGCAAAGAAAATAAAGGGCACTTTTGATAAGGTTTCAAAAAGCTACCCTTACAGGGCTGAAATTATCGATGAAAAAAGACTTATTGATTATTGCTGTTTAATAAATTTCAATAAATACTCAAAACTTGAAAAATCGGAGGGTTAAATGGAAAACAACAGAGAAGAGATGAAGGTGAGGGGCTTGTGCCCGTGGCTTGACAACTTCTGGTATCATCATAAATGGGGAACGATAGGCGTTATATTTGCAATAATAGTTGCGTTGATCTGTATTACGCAGATGTGCCAAAAGGACGAGATGGATATGTACGTTCTTTACGGTGGCCCCGAGTCCTTTTATGACGGAGAGCTTCAAAAGAACGTGACAAACGCTTTTTCTGCGGTTCTTTCGGAGGATTTTAATGGAGACGGCGAGATTAAGGTCGGCCTTGTCAACAACTTTATAATGTCAAAGGAAGAGATTCTTTTGGATAAAGAGAAGCGCGGTGACGAGGATTATTATATTGACCCGAGCTTAATGTCAACCAACAAGAAAAACTTTGAGAATCTTATTATGGCAGGCGAATATTCATTCTGTCTTGTGTCTCCTTATATGTTTGAATTTTTGAAGGATGCCGGAGGATTTGTCCTTATCTCCGAGATTTTTGACGAGATTCCCGACGGAGTGTATGAGGATTACGGAATTTTACTGTCCGAAACCGATTTCGGAAGATATTATCCCGGTGTCAAGGACTTGCCGAAGGATACTATTATGTGTGTGAGAAACGTTGGAGGTATCGGTGCGCTCATACATAAGGGAAAGACAGAGGAAGGACAGAAGCAGGCTATTGAGCTTATTCGTAATATCGTTGAATTTGAAGCACCAAATGAATAAAAAGAGGGCTGTCGCATCTGCGACAGCCCTTAAGCTTTGATATTATTTATACTGATTTCCGCTTGTGTGAAGCATAACGTCGTGGTAACCGCCCTCAACTATACTTGTTGCGGAAACGAGAGTCAATCTCGCGTTTTGCTGAAGTCCCTTGATCGTTGTTTCACCGCAGTTGCACATTGTGGATTTTACCTTGTAAAGACTCTTTGCAACGTTATCGTGCAGTGAGCCTGCATAGGTTACGTATGAGTCAACGCCCTCCTCGAATGAAAGCTTGCTCTTGCCGCCAAGGTCATATCTCTGCCAGTTTCTCGCTCTGTTTGAGCCCTCGCCCCAATATTCCTTAACGTACTGGCCGTTTATCATAAGCTTTGTTGTGGGAGATTCGTCAAAGCGTGCAAAATATCTACCAAGCATAATGAAGTCAGCCCCCATAGCGAGCGCCAAGGTCATGTGATAGTCGTGAACGATACCGCCGTCCGAGCAGATCGGAATATAAATGCCTGTCTTTTCGTAATATTCATCTCTTGCAGCCGCAACCTCGATAAGAGCAGTAGCCTGTCCGCGTCCGATACCCTTCGTTTCACGAGTGATACAAATTGAACCGCCGCCGATACCAACCTTAATAAAGTCTGCGCCAGCTTCAGCAAGGAAAAAGAATCCGTCGCGGTCAACTACGTTTCCGGCACCAACCTTTACGGAATCGCCGTATTTTTCGCGGATAAAATCAATAGTCTTCTTCTGCCAGCAGGAATATCCTTCGGAGGAGTCTATGCAAAGAACGTCAGCGCCTGCCTCAACGAGTGCGGGAACTCTCTTTTCATAGTCAAGAGTGTTGATACCCGCGCCAACCATATATCTCTTCTGTGCGTCAAGAATTTCGTGAGGATTTTCCTTATGCTGAGAGTAGTCCTTGCGGAAAACGAAATAAAGAAGATTTCCGTTATCGTCAACGATGGGAAGTGAATTCAATTTGTTTTCCCAGATTATATCGTTAGCTTCCTTTAAGGTTGTTTCCTTTGGAGCTGTAATAAGCTTGTCAAGAGGAGTCATAAATTCGGAAACCTTGATTGAGGTTTCCATGCGGCTGACACGGTAGTCTCTGCCAGTAACGATACCGAGAAGCTTGCCAGTGCTTGTGCCGTCCTCGGTAACAGCCATTGTGGAATGACCGTTAAGCTCGGCTAAATTAAGAACGTCAGCCAGAGTGTCATCGGGCTTCAGGTTTGAGTCGCTGACAACAAAGCCTGCCTTGTAGCCCTTAACTCTTGCAACCATAGCAGCCTCGTCCTCAATAGACTGAGAGCCGTAAATGAAGGACATACCGCCTTCCTTTGCGAGAGCTATTGCCATAGTGTCGTTTGAAACCGACTGCATAATAGCGGAAACAAGCGGAATTCCGAGCGTGATCTGAGACTTTTCGCCCTTGCGGAATTTAACAAGAGGTGTTGATAAATCAACGTTTGCCGGAATACAATCGGGAGAGGTGTATCCGGGAACTAAAAGATACTCGCTAAAGGTGTGTGACGGTTCGCTGTAATAGAAAGCCATATTTGAAATCCTCCATTTTTCATATTACTCTATATTATACAACATTTTTAGATAATATTCAATAGCAAATATGGCATTTTTAAGATGTTTTTTCAAAAAATATTAGAGGTTTTTAACAAAAACAAAAAGCAAAATTATTTTTGCAAAAATATGCTTGACAATAGGAATTTTTTGTGATATAATACCCAAGTACGCAGTTAAATGACCCTGCGTATCGGAATATTCCGTGGAGGGATATCGAAGTGGTCATAACGGGTAGCGAGGCAAAAACGATTGAGTATCGTTTTTGGCGAAGCGAAACCGCCCAAAGCAAGGAGTTGAAGGAGCGAGCCTGCGAGGGACGCGCAACGACTATGCGACGGTGGCGGGCACGAGAGCCGAGTTATGAGCCGAGATATAACTCAAAAAAATTGAATAACATTCCGTGGAGGGATATCGAAGTGGTCATAACGAGGCGGTCTTGAAAACCGTTTGGGAGCAATCCCACGTGGGTTCGAATCCCACTCCCTCCGCCAAAAATCGACAGGTTTTGACCTGTCGATTTTGCTTTTTCACTTTTTTCGCCATCCTAATTTCATTCCAATGATTATAGGTGAAATAAGAAGATATCTTCGTGACAACAACTCAATAAGAGTCAGTCGTTCCGTCCGCAATCTTGCTTATCAGGCGCTCGGCGCAAGAGAGGAGCTTATAAAGGAAAATCAGTGTGAGCCGCGGGTCGATGAAATTGCGGCAAGGCTTGGTGTAAGCGTACGGGCGGTGCAGCAAGCGATGGAGGCAGTTATTGAGCCGATTTCACTTTACGAGCCTATTTTTTCGGACAATGGTGATTCGCTTTACGTTATGGACCAGATAAGCGACACGAGTGCGGGCGAGGAGATGTGGCTTGAAAACATAGCTTTGCGAGATGCTATGAGCCGTCTTGATGACAGAGAGAGAAAGATAATCAATCTTCGATTTTACAAAAACAAAACGCAAACCGAAATTGCCGAGGAGATCGGAATTTCACAAGCGCAGGTCTCAAGACTTGAAAAGGGAGCGCTTGAGCAAATAAGGCGGCAGATTTAATCATCGAAGAATAAAATCAAAATCGGCATTATCCCTTTTTGAGGGGAGATGTCGATTTTAGTTTTTCTTCCTACACCTTGACTTTTCCTTATTATGGGTGTATAATATAATGTATATAATTATAGGCGGTATATTGATGGGGATTTTTGATAAGCTTTTCGGCGGAAAAAAAGAGGACAGTAAAAAGTTCCGCCTTCAGATGGTTGAGAAAATATGCAATCAAAGAATCAGATACGTAACCGAGAAGCGGAACGACGTTGAGGAGGTTATCGGCAAGGACGGAGCTTTCAGCGTCAGAAACGGAGAATTTATAGTTTTCGCTTCGTCCGAGGTCATAATGAGAACGCCTGCCGAGGACCTGCGTGCGTGGGAGCTCCTTTCGGGCGACGGGGTCGTTCTGACGGGCATTGATAACGAGCACGGCGGCGAGCTGCGTACTATTACGGCGTTTTACATTTATTACAGATAAATTGAGCCTTATGGATGTATGGAGAAAAAAGTATGAAATCGGAATATCTTGAATGCGGAAAAATTATAAACACACACGGAGTTGCAGGAGCCGTTAAGGTTGAGAGCTACTGCGACACGCCGAAGGTGCTTCAGGGACTTTCTCGCGTTTACTTGAAAAACGGCGTAACGTATAAGGAAATGACGGTAAAACACGCATCTGTTTTTAAGGAATATGTAATTTTGCAGCTTGACACCATTATCGATATGGATGCGGCACTTGCACTTAAAAACAGAATGCTTTTTGCGAAGCGAGAGGATCTGCCTCTGCCCGAGGGCGCGGTGTTTATTGCAGACCTTTTGGGACTTCCGCTGTTTGATTCTGAAAGCGGCGAGAAAATCGGAACGCTCAAAGAGGTTATAAATCGCGGAGCGTCGGATATTTACGTTGTTGAAACAGAGAAGGGAGAGGGCATGATTCCCGCTGTTCCCGAATTTATAAAGGATATTGATCTTGATAAGGGGATTTTCGTTTCACTTATTCCCGGACTTCTTTATGACGGTGACTGAATATGAGATTTGATATAATGACGCTTTTTCCCGAGCTTGTATCTACGGTTTTGGGCGAGAGCATTATCGGAAGGGCACAAAAGCGTGGCGTAATCGACGTTTGTGCTCATAACATAAGAGATTATTCGGAGGACAAGCACCGCCGCGTTGACGATACGCCATACGGCGGAGGAAAGGGAATGCTTATGGCGGCACCTCCTATTTACAACTGTTATTCTGCAACCCTTGCTGAGTCTGATAAATTTTTTGCCGAAAAGGGAATTACTCCTAAAAGACATGTGGTTTTTATGTCTCCTAAGGGCAAGGTGCTTACGCAGACACGTGCAAAGAAACTCACAGAATACGACAACCTGATTATCCTTTGCGGACATTACGAGGGGGTTGACCAGAGAATTATCGACGAGATTGTTGACGAGGAGGTTTCTATCGGCAACTACGTTTTAACGGGGGGCGAGATTCCCGCCTGTATTCTGGTTGACTGCGTATCAAGGCTTCTTGACGGAGTTTTGTCATCGGAGGAATGCTACGAAAGTGAAAGTATTGCTTGTGGAATTCTGGAGTATCCTCAATACACGAGACCTTACGAATTTCACGGGGTAAAGGTACCCGACGTTCTTCTGTCGGGACACCACGCAAACATAGAAAAATGGAGATACGAGGAGGCTATGAGGCTGACTGTGTCAATGCGTCCCGATCTGTTGGATAATAAAGAATAATTCTGTTTTAACAAAAAATGAAATGGAGTTTATATGAAAGATACTAAAAAACGCTTTGCATTTTTTGCCTGGCTCAAGGCTCTCGTTATGGAAAGCGGTATAATACGCATCTCGAAGCGGCTTTACGACGGCTTATTTAACGGCTTGTTCGGCTCGGCATTTACAAATTACGAAAAGACGCAGAAAAAATTCGAGAACGGTTTCTTTTCACGGCTTGTTGAAGAGAGAAAAGCATCTGCCTGGAATGAAAGTCTCCTCGGTAGACTTCGCAGACGTGCAATTATAGGCTTTGAGGAAAGCAGACTGATATCAACGGCAGGCGGCAGTATAAGATGGCTCTTATGCAGTTATCTCCGAATGTACGGGTTCTTTTTCGTCTATTTCGGACTTGGGGTTTTGCTTATGAATTTTATCAAAAGCTTTGCTTTTTCATATAGCTTGGCTGTTGGTGGAAATTGGTACGTAGGCTTTATCCTTATTGCTGTTGGAATCCCGATGCTTATGTCAAAGAAGACATTGCTTCAGTCCTTTGACGAAAGCTTCGTCTTTTCACGCATCATATACGGTGTTTTTGGATTTTCAAGAACCGAGGCCGAAAAAATGAGTGAAGCTACTGCACGTGGCTCGGGAAGATATTTATGGGCGGCTATGACAGGTGCTGTCGTTGGACTTTTGACGTATTTTCTTTCCCCGATAATTATTTGTGCCGCGATTCTGGCAGTCGTTCTTTGTGCGATCGTTCTTCATTCGCCCGAGGTCGGAGTGCTTATTACAATTCTTGTAGCACCGTATCTGTCATTCCTCGGAAATCCTTCGATTTTTCTGGCACTTCTTATAGCCTTCACCTTTATGTGTATGGCTCTTAAAATTTTCCTTGGCAGACTTGTTGTGAAGACAGAGGTCTCCGACCTTTTCGTTATGATTTTACTTGTCCTTTATCTGTTTGGCGGAGTAATTTCGGTAGGAGGCGCGCCTTCTCTCAGAGAGGCTGCGATGTACGCTTGCATTTTGCTTGTGTATTTTATCGTAACTATGCTTATAACATCGAGAGAATGGCTCGAAAAATGTGTTGTTGCATTTACTGTATCAAGCGTTGGCACGGCACTTATAGGAATTTATCAACTTGCTATGGGAAATCTTGAGTCGGGTACTGTTGACGAGCAAATGTTCGGCAATATCGGCGGCAGGGTGATGTCCACCTTTGAAAACTCAAATATGTTCGGAGTTTTCCTTATTATGTCTATTCCCTTTGCGCTCGGCTACCTCTTTTCATCGAGGAGCTTTTCGGGAAAGGTCGGCTCGCTTATCTGTTGTTGTGCTATGGGAATATGTCTGATTTATACCTGGTCAAGAGGCGCATGGCTCGGCTTTATCATCTCTTGCTTTATTTTCGTTCTTATATACAACCATTATATTATTCCGTTTGCCGTTCCTATGGCGCTTGCGGGTCTGGCACTCGTTTGGGACAAGATTGGCGGAGGAATGATAGAGAGCCTGATTTCCCGATTCGCGAGTATTATAACTATGTCGGATTCTTCCTCGGTATATCGATTGGGAATCTGGCGTGGCTCGATGAGAATTATCGAGGAATATTGGTTTACGGGTATTGGCGTTGGCAACGAGGCGTTCAGAAGCGTTTATATCCAATATGCAGAGTCGGGAATAGAAAACGCCGTTCACAGTCATAATATGTTTCTTCAAGTTATTATTGAGCTTGGGGTCGTCGGCTTTGCGGTAATGCTTACAGCTCTCGTTTTAGTTATAAAAAGCGGACTTGAGCTGATAAAAAACACCTCCGCAACAAAGCCCCCCGAGCGAACTGTTGCGGTAGCCTCGATTGCGGCGCTTATAGCGGCTGCATTCCAGGGAATTACCGATAATATTTGGTATAATTACAGAATATTCTTTGTGTTTTGGCTTGTCGTTTCCTTTGTTTCGGCATCTGCGAAAATAGGGAAGAAGAATAATATCAGCAAATCTTATGTATAAAGAGGTTATGAAATGGCACTGAAATTTAATTATAAGAAAAAACGCTTCAGCGCAAGCGACCTTGTGATAATTCTCGTTATAGCGGTTATAATTGCCGCGGTGATTTTCCTTAAGAATAACGTGAGCAGTAATTCCTCCGGAAGCGGAGACAGGGTTGTTCAAATTGAATATGCTATTGAATTTAAGATGGTTCCGATAGATATCAGCAAGAAGATTGAAGCCGGCGACAGCGCACGAGATCCCGACAATAAGCAATATATAGGAACAGTCGTTAGTGCCGAGGAGACTCCGTATTCGGAGCTCGTTTATAATTTTAACGACGGAGCTCCCGTACTGTCGGATAACCCCGAATATTCGAATCTGATTATAACGCTTCGTGCAGAGGCGGTTCATAATGAGACGGGATATTATATCAACGGTGCAAAATTCCTTGTTGGAAAGCAGTCGCATTTCTGGACTAAGGGCTTTGCCTCAACGGGTTATTGCGTTGGAATAACAGAGCTTGATTAAGGAGGCGCAGAGATGGATAAAAAAGGATTGGCAAAAAAGATAAACGTTCTTGATATAGTAATCATATTAGTGGTTCTTCTGGCTGTGATCAGCTTTGTTTTCAGATATCAGGTGAAAAACGAGATAGAGGGAAATGACGCGATGGGGGAATATCTGATCTCCTTCCGGGTTTATGACGTTAACGCAAGCACGGAAAAGGCGTTCGTTACGGGAGATCGGGTGTTTGTTGCGACGGATGACACTTATATAGGAAACTTTTTGAGACTTGACTCAACAAACCCTGCCGCAAAATATTTCAATGATCTTGACGGACGCGGGATCGTTGCATATTACCCCGAGGGAACGAGAGTTGACCTTGAGGGATCAATAATATCAAGCGGCATTATGAACGAGGACGGATATTACGTTGATGGAAAATATTTTCTTGCTCCCGGTAAGCAGGTAACCTTCTATACGGGTCACATTTTTGTTGACGCGTTTATAAGTGATATCACAAAATACGAAAAATAAGCGGTTTTTTGTCATAAAATGTGATTTGTATATGAAAAAACGGTGAAAAAATAAAAAATATTTGTTCAAAATGACCGAAAAATACAGTTGATTTATTGACAAAAATTTGATATACTATTATTAAATATATTCGGCAAGTGTTTTTTCTTCGTTTGCCGTGACAACTTTTCAATATTAGGAGCGATAAAAAGATATGATATCACGCGAAGTTAAAATCACAAATTCGATTGGACTTCATGCAAGACCTGCAACCTTTTTTATTCAGAAGGCTAACGAATATAAGTCTTCAATCTGGGTTGAGAAGGACGAGCGTAAGGTGAATGCAAAAAGCCTTCTCGGTGTTCTTTCTCTCGGAATTTCTATGGGTATGACGATAACTCTTGTTGCTGACGGTCAGGATGAGAACGAAGCAATAGAGGGTCTTGTTACATTGATTAACGAAGGCTTGGCCGAATAAAAATGAAACCTTTGAGGGTGGTAGTGCGAGCTTGCATTACCCCCTTTTTGCTTTAACTACGAAGATAATACGGATTAACCCGACGTTCTTACGTTACATAAATCAAAAGGAGGCAGTTATATGAAAAACAGGCGGGAAGACTTACTCATGAAGGCAAGCTCTTTGCCAATGGCTCCCGGTGTTTATATAATGAAGGACAAGGGCGGGAAGGTCATTTACGTCGGAAAATCGAGAAAGCTTAAAAACAGAGTTTCACAGTATTTTCAGAATAGCGTGAAGAATATAAAAACCGAACGCATGGTAGCTCTCGTTTACGACTTCGATTATTATTTGTGCGATACAGAGATGGAGGCGCTGACCCTTGAAAACCGAATGATCAAGCAGTATTCTCCGAAGTATAACATCAAGCTGAAGGACTCAAAGGCGTATCCATATATAAAGGTGACTGCAGGAGATTATCCCACCGTTTGCTGTACGAGAAGAAGACTTGCCGACAGGGCGAAATATTTTGGACCTTATTCGGGCACCTCAATCGTGTATTCGGTAATCAATTTGCTGCAGAAAAGTCTGGGAATGCCGTCTTGCAAAAAGGTCTTTCCAAGAGACATCGGCAAGGAGCGTCCCTGTATTTATTACCAGATGGGTCAATGTCAAGGAATTTGCACGGGAAAGGTATCATCGAAGGAATATGAGGAAACTATCAGATGTGCAATAAATATCTTGCGTGGAAACACTCAAAAGGCTATACGCGAGCTTGAAGAACAGATGTTCAGATATGCCGAGGAGGAGAGGTTTGAGCTTGCGGCAAGATGCCGTGATTCGATAGGAGCGCTCAAGAGCCTTGGCGAAAAGCAGAAGGTGGTCGCATCTCCTGATACCGACAGAGACGTTTTCGCACTTTATTCGGATGACGAATGCTCTTGCATATCTGTGTTTATAATCCGAGAGGGAGCCGTTACCGATAAGCTTGAGTTTTATTTTGGTGCTGATCAGATTGCAGACGAGATGACGATGCCGTCATTTATTTCCGACTATTATCTCAAAAGAGAATATATTCCGCGCGAAATTTTACTTTCCTTTGAGCCTGACGCCGAGGATAAAGAAATGCTTTCAGACTATTTATCGGATATGGCGGGCAGAAGGGTTGAAATAAGGACTCCCGAAAAGGGGGACGCAAAAACACTTTGCAATATGGTTCTTGCAAATGCAAAGGAGAAGGCAAAGCTTTATAAGCTGAACGCCCAAAAGGATGACGGAATACTTATAAAGCTTGCACAAATGCTTTCACTTGAAGTTGTTCCCGAGAGAATTGAGGCTTACGATATATCGAATCTTGGAGAAGAGCATAAAACCTGCGGTATGATAGTTTGCGAGAATGGAAAATTCAAGCGGAGTGACTACAGAAGCTTCAAAATAAAGAGCGTTGACGGTATTGACGACTATGCTTCAATGAGAGAGGCATTGTCAAGACGCCTCTCACACCTTGAGGATGACGGTGGCTCTTTCTCTGTTCTGCCCGATCTTATTTTGCTTGACGGTGGACGTGGACACGTTTCCGTAATCAAGGGGCTTATGCAAGAGATGGGGCTTGAGATTCCCGTTTTCGGTATGGTCAAGGACGAATTTCACAAGACGAGAGCGCTTTGCAGCGAGAATGAAGAAATTAGTATTGCCCGCGAGCAGGGAGTGTTTTCGCTTATCTACAGAATTCAGGATGAGGTGCACAGATACAGCGTTTCAAGAATGGACAATGCAAAACGCAAGTCGCTGACAACCTCGTCGCTTGAGAAGATTAAGGGAATCGGTGAGGCAAAGGCGAAGGAGCTTCTACGTCAGCTCGGAGGCCTCGGAGGAGTTAAGAGGGCTTCTGTGGAGGAGCTTGAAAGAGTGAATAAAATAAGTGCTGCCGACGCCAAAAATATATATAACTTCTTCCATAATGAACCTGAAAATTAAATCTGCTTCCGAAGGAGGTATTAGCTGCGATGATGAGAATAATAACAGGTAGGGCGAAGGGTATCCGTCTTGAAACGCTTGAGGGGGATAACACACGTCCAACCGCTGAGAGAGTGAAGGAAGCGGTTTTTTCCGCAATTCAATTTGATATCGAGGGAAGAGTGGTGCTTGACCTTTTTGCAGGCTCGGGACAGATGGGGCTTGAGGCACTTAGCCGAGGCGCTGAGAGGGCGGTGCTTTGCGACCATTCCAAAAGTGCGGTCGGGATAATAAAGAAGAACGTTTTTAAGACGAAGCTTGAGGGGGCATACGTAGCTTGTGCCGATTTTGCCGAATTTTTGCGGTCATTTGACGCAAAGAAAAACGGAAAATACGATATAGTTTTTCTTGATCCGCCCTATGCGGAAAAGGTAATTCCGAAGGCTCTTACTCTCCTTATCGAAAATAATCTTATAAAGCCCACGACTATAATCGTTTGCGAGTCGGGCTCGGACGCCGACGTTTTTGGAGCAAATCACGGACTTTCAGAAAAATTCGAGACAATAAAGAGCAAAAAGCATGGGGTTGCCTACATTAACATTTTAACCCCAAAGCACGAGGAGGACGAGAGTGATGAATAAGCCTCGTATCGCGGTGATTCCCGGAAGCTTTGACCCGATGACGCTCGGACATCTCGATATAATTCGCCGTGCGTCAAGGCTTTATGACAAAATTTACGTTGCTGTTATGATAAACTCGGAGAAAAACTATATGTTTTCAATAGAGGAACGGAAGAGGATAGCAGAGCTTTCTTGTTCTGAGCTTGAAAACGTTGAGGTTATCTCGGACGGAGGATATTTGTATAAGCTTTGCCAAAGACTTGGAGCGATCGCTATAGTTAAAGGGCTTCGCAACAGGGAGGATTTTGAATACGAGAAGAGTATGGCAGATTTCAACTACGAAAGAAACCCTGACTGTGAAACGGTTTTTCTTTCCTGCTTCCCCGGATATGACGGGGTCAGCTCAACGCTTGTCCGTTCTTTTATCGTGAGCGGAGATTTTGAGGCCTGCGAGGAATACGTATCCCCCAAGGCACTTGAATATATGAAAAAGGTGTCGAACGGTTGATTTTGTCTTTAGACTTGATTTATACTGTGATTTGATGTATAATTTTAAGAGTATTTTTGAAAAAACGATAACAAAAAATAAAAATATTGTCGAACCGTAGGGGGCGGCACGGAGATTTTTTATGAAGGTATTAAAAACAGAGGCTTGCGGAAAAAAGCTTACTTTTATTGAAACTGAAAAATTTAAGACAGAGCTTTTCGCCGTGTACTCGGCTTTGCCGTATGAAAAGAATACGTCAAGGCTTATCAACCTTCTTTTTGCGGTGCTGAAGCAGGGGTGTGCTTCATACCCCTCTCAAGAGGTGATAAACCGCCGTCTTGATGACCTTTACGACACAAATATCGCTACTATTTTTTCGGTGAATGGTGACAACGTCACAGTCGGATTTTCTATTGAGGCGGTTTCCCCCGCGTATATACCGACGGGCGAGGACGCATTAGGCGAGAGCGTTCGTCTGCTTCGCGATATACTGCTTGAGCCTCTTTTTGATAAGGACGGGCTCTTTTTGGCGGATATAGTTGAAACCGAAAAGAAAATTCTCTGTGACAGAGTTCGTGCGGCGGACAACAACCCGAAAACACGCTCCTATAATCTCTGCTGTACAAATATGTTTTGCGGCGAGCCTTATGCCGAGAGAATACTCGGTACGGTTGAGGAAATTTCCTTGATAACGCCCAAGATATTAACCGATTTTTATTGGGAGCTTATCAAAAATATATCCTTGAATTTTTCCTATATAGGAAGAAGAAAAAAGGGGGATATTGAAAAAATAATTTCGGAAAACTTTGTCGGGTTTGATAAAACTATCTATCGAAGACAGCGAAGCATACAAAAGGAAGCATCGGGAGAGATGCGTTATATTGAGGAGGGTATGAAGGTTTCACAGGGTAGGCTCACAATAGGCTTCCGAGGTGTTTTTGACCTTCATTCAAAAGAGCTTTATTCGGTTATGCTCTTGAACGAAATTTTCGGCGGCTCTCCTGCGTCAAAGCTTTTCCGTCACGTGCGAGAGGAGAAGAGCCTTTGCTATTCCTGCTCGTCCCAATGCGTAGTTTCAAAGGGGGCAATTATGGTTTGCTCCGGTATTGCCAACGAAAATAAGGATATAGTTGTAGAGGAGATAATCAAGCAGCTTGATGAAATCAAATCGGGGAATATCAGCGAATTTGAATTTGGTGCTGCAAAGAAAATTCTTTTGAATACCTATCTGACTGTGAATGATTCGGAGGAGGCTATCGAAAACTATTATAGATCGCGTGACAATATGGAGCTTTCGGCAACGATTGAGGATACCGTCAGAGGAATCGAGGCAATTACGCCGGAGGACGTTATAAAAATTGCCGCAAGATTTAACGTTGACACTTGTGCTTTTGTAAGAGGAGATTTGGATAGAGGGAGAGAATATGAGGAGGCGGACGATGAATAAAATTGACACTTTCGGCTCATACGAATGCCGCATATTCAAAAGCGAGGTTTTGCACGAGGAA
>JAZRJC010000093.1:0-2371 GCA_045645605.1 Eubacteriales bacterium
TATAAGTCCTCGCTTTCCTTCTTTCTGTCTATATTATATCAGAAAAGCAGAGAGTTCTCAAATGTGCGATTATCCCGTAGGTTCAAGACCTATATAAACGAAAAATAGAGCATTTTTCAGCAAAAAATTTCAACACTGAAAAAAACCTTAAAAACACGAAAAGTCCTTGAAAATCAAGGACTTTTGTGTGTAGTAGTCTTTTCGTACTACATAGATGGAGGCGCCACCCAGAATCGAACTGGGGATAGAGGTGTTGCAGACCTTTGCCTTACCGCTTGGCCATGGCGCCGAATATTATAGGCACGTCTTCGCGTGCCCTTTGGAGCGGATTACGGGGCTCGAACCCGCCACCTCGACCTTGGCAAGGTCGCGCTCTACCAAATGAGCTAAATCCGCAAGTATGGTGCCTCCGGTCGGAATCGAACCAACGACACGAGGATTTTCAGTCCTCTGCTCTACCAACTGAGCTACAGAGGCAAATAATTTGCCAAATTTTTTCTCTTGCTTACCCTTCTCAACGAAAACTAAATTTCCGAGCACCAAGTAAACAATTTAGAATGAACTTAACACGACTGCAAAGTTCTTTTGCTTACTTTTCTTTTAAGAAAAGTAAATGGCGACCCGAAGGGGACTCGAACCCCTGACCTCTAGCGTGACAGGCTAGCGTTCTAACCAACTGAACTACCGGGCCGTAATGGTGGGAACAATAGGGCTCGAACCTATGACCCTCTGCTTGTAAGGCAGATGCTCTCCCAACTGAGCTATGCTCCCATTCGACCGTTGCCGCATTTCCGTGACAACGATACATATTATACCACTACTTGTGTGATTTGTCAATACTTTTTTGAAAATTTTTTTATTATTTTTTCCAGCCCTCAAAGTGCTGTTGTTTTTGAACAAAAAGGCTTACAAATCATTTGATTTTTAGTTATTTTTTCCAAAAATCTTATCAATCTGCTCCCTTGTGAAAACATGATGGCTGTTGCAGAATTTACAGCAGAAGTCAAGCTCCTCGGGAAGTCCCTCCTGAACCTGTTCACGAAGCATATTGTAAACCTCTTCCCTCTTGATTGCGGAAAGTGCGTTCTGCATTCGCTCGCGGGAGCAGGTACAGCGATATTCAACCTCGATTTCATCAAATAAATCGTAAGGAATATCCGCAAGAGCGATATCTATAATTTCCTTTCCCGAAAGTCCTTTTGCCAAAAGCGATGAAATATTTGCAAGACTTGCGGCATTTCGCTCGATAAGCTCAACAGTTTTTTCATCCGCGAACGGCAAAAGCTGAATAAGCACTCCGCCTGCCGCTCTGCAGGAGAGGTCGGTTTCAACAAGCACACCCAAAGCACACGCTGTCGGTGTTTGCTCACTGCTTGCATAATAAGCCGCAATATCCTCGGCAATCTCGCCGCTGACAATCTCGCACGAACCGCTATAAGGCTCACCCGTAACGTCCTTTATGACGTTTAACATTCCGCGTCCTACTGCCGCCCCGACGTCAAGCTTTCCGTTTTTCTTTTTCGGAACGTCAACGCTCGGATTTGCAATATATCCTCTTACGTTTCCGTAATAATCCGCAACGGCCAGGATTCTTCCCGAAGGGCCGTCTCCCTCAAAGCTGACCGTAATGCTGTCGTCCTTGTTGCCAAGCATACAGCCCATAAGAGAGGTTGCAGTCAGGACTCTTCCGAGTGCCGCCGTTGCCGTTGGCGTTGTCTGAAAATTTTCAATTGCCGTATTTACTATCTCGGTTGAATTTATAAAATGAACTCTCGCACTTCCGTCTCTCGTCATTCCTCGAATAATCGTTGATTTCATTAGTTTATATTCCTTTCGATTTTGGCATGGGTAATATGCCCTTTATCAATCAGCCTTATTTTTTAGCCCTCGCCACAAAATACCAGCGCTCACTATTCTCAACCTCCGATAGCTGTGTTCCGCTATAATCGGAGCAAACGTCAAGAATGTCAAAGCCGCATTCGGTAAGCATCGCCTCAAGCTCATGACAAGTGTACATTCTTTCTCTTTGATGCTCTTCACTTCGTGTATAAGTTCCGTCCTCATTTTCACTGAAGAGGGTCAGATAAAAATCACAAATTTTGCTTTTGTCCGAATATAGATTTTGCCATCCGCAATAAATTCCGCCGCCGTCAAGCTCATCCTCAAGAATATAGGCGTTATCGCTATATACATTCTCGAATTTATACGTGGAATTTACGTCAAACATAAAAATTCCGTCTGGGTCAAGATAATTATGCACAGTCCTGAAGCATTTTTTTACGTCATCCTCTGTCAGAAGATAATTGATGCTGTCAAGACAGCAAACGCAAGCGCCAACCGTTCCGTAAAGCTCAAAGCTGCGCATATCCTG
>JAZRJC010000094.1:0-11664 GCA_045645605.1 Eubacteriales bacterium
TTTGCATCGACATATTTAACAACCAAATATTTTGCCGTGCTGTTCAGAACGGTTGATGAGAAAACGTCTGCCTCTAAGCTTGCATAGAAGCCATTATTCTTTGCATAATCCGTATCAAAGCTTTCAACGTTATAGGTCTTCTTTTCGTTTGTAAGGAAAGCCTCGTACATACCGGCACTTTCCGTCTTTATAGAGATCAGAGAATCCTTGCCGTTAGTATAAGCAAGAACGTCAGCTATACCCGTCATTGTGATTTCTCTCTCCAAAAGAACGGGAGTATAGTCTGTTCCGTCGATTGTGAGCATGATTGCCACGTACGTATAATCGCGGGCAACAGACGCCTTATGCAAATACACAGCTTTGGTGGTTGCATTAACAGACATTGAGCCGCGTCTTCCGCTTGCAGTATCCTTAGCATACTCTGTCTTAAAGGTCTCGGCACTGTTAGTTTTGCTGTCACTTACGTACAGCCATTTAAGAGTTGCGTTGCTTGATACGGCAAAGGTGATAACGTCCTTCTGGTCGCTCTCAACCGCCGCGATAAGAGTGGGATTTGTATAGAAGCCTGTTGTGGGAGTAGGTCTTCCAAGAACGATAGGCTCATAAGTCTTCGTACTGTTGGAATAGAAGATTACACAATATTTAACAGCTCCGAGATCCAAGTTTTTCTTGGTGCTACCCGTTGCTGTAAGCGTTCCCTTATAAGCATCGCTCGTAGCGGTATATTTCTGCATAACGCTTGAAGATGTGGGAGTCGCTGCGTCGTTAGTGTAGTAATAGTAAAGCTTACCGCCGCTGGCCTTAGTTGTAAAGGTAAGCTTCTCGTATCCGTCGTTTGCAAGAGTCAGAGTTGCACCCTTTGCAAGTCCGTATGCCGTTTCATATCTGTTATAAACCTTTGTCTTGCTTACTGTTCCATTCTCAACGTAAGCAAAAATCAGATAAGGATATGCGTCAAGGTCAACAGGAGTCACTTTTAATTTCTGCTCTGTTGCGTCCTTTTTCGTAGCAAGCTCTCCGCTGTATTTCGCATTTGCATAGTTTGTTGCAAATGAGGAGGTGCTGTTCGTTGCGCTCAAATAATACTGAACCTTACCCTCTCTGTACGTAGAGAACGTGAGGAACTCATCATATCCGTCAATTGAATAGATCACGTCTCCCTTGAAGCCGTCCTTGTAGGTTTTGCCACCGATATATGCCGTAATATCGGCACCAAGCTCAAGCTCAGCGGGAGTCATATTTTCACAAGTGATATCAGACTGAGAAGCAAGCTTTGTGATCTTTGCGTTGCTGCTCGTTGCAGTAATCTTTGTGCTTATAAGATTTTTAGCTACGTTGAAGGTCTTTACGTTGCTCTGTGCACCCATACCAATGGTACAGAAGCTTTTTTCTACGTTGAGCTTCTCAACGTTTGACTGCTTGATATTTACGTATGCGGAATCGGATTTAACGTTAATCTCGCCGATAAGGTCGCACCCAGAGAAGGACACGCTCGCATTCGCAGCACGAACAAACACTCTGCCGTTGATTTCACAGTTGGTGAACTGAACGTCGTCATCTACACCCTCTGTAATAATAACGTCGCCGTTGATCGTTACGCCGATAATGTTTGCACTCTCTGTAACAACCATAGCCTTGTTAGTTTCAAGAGCATCGTTTCCGCTGATGTTTCCGTTAACAACGGTACCAACTGCAGTATAGAGAATCTTTGCAGCCTGTGCGCGCTGAAGGGTTGCCTGCGGACGGAAGGTGTTATCTGTAAAGCCGTTGATAATGCCTGCATATACAGCCTGCTCAACATACGTCTTGTAAGCGGAGGTTACAGAATTTCTGTCTGTAAAGTCGGAGAGGGACGCAGTCTCGGATGCGGAAAGATCCATATAAGCCATAAGGAGAGAAACAGCCTCTTCTCTTGTAAGCTTTGCAGTAGGCTTCATATTGTAGCCGGTAAACGTCTTCTGAAGGAAGCCCTGTGCGCTTGCCTTTCTATATACGGAATAATACCAGTCGCCCGAGCTGATATCATTGTAGCTGATATTTACCTCTTCCTCAAGTCCGAATGCGGTAACCATCATTTTGATAAACTCGGCACGGGTTACCTCCTTCGATGCACGGAAGGTGTTGTCGGTATATCCGTTTATTATTCCGACGTCGTTCATGTAGTACACGTAATCCGCATACCAATCACTGCTCTTAACGTCCGTAAAATCCTTGGCAGAGGTGATGATAACACCCGTTCCAAGCATAAGAACGCAAATCAAAAGCGTGAGCACTCTGAATAACTGTTTTTTCATAATTTTCCTCCTGATATTTTGAGAATTCAGAATTACAGACGAGTTTTTTCATTTTTTGTTCCTGTTTTTACAACTTTTACAAACAGAAATCAAAAAATGACAAAAACTACCCTAATCCAATTTAATAATACAATAAAACTTCTGTTTTGTCAAGTTTTTTATCTTCTTTTTTCCTTTTTTATACATAAATGATAGTACCCTGCCCCTCTTTTACGTTTTTTTGCTATCGGCTATTGAAAAAAACGCAAAAATGTGGTAACATATAGGTATATTTCAAAAGGACGCTCTTTTGAGCCTTGGTAAAATGCAAAAATGAACAAATATAAAAAGCTCGTTTCAAACACGGCAATATTAAGCCTCGGTACGCTTGCCTCAAAGGTTCTTGTGTACCTGCTTCTCCCCCTTTACACACTTTGTCTTTCCCCCGAGGAATACAGCGTTGCGGATCTAATAACTCAAACCGCAAATCTCCTTCTTCCCATTCTTGCCGTCGGTATGGTTGACGGAATCTTCCGCTTTGCCATGGATAAAGGCAACAGGGAAGATAAAGCAAAGGTCTTTTGCGTCAGCATCTATACGCTTCTTTTTGGCAGTATTGCTTCGCTTATTCTTTATCCAGTCCTTTCGTCGATCGACCTTTTCGGAAGCTACGGCTGGCTTATTCTTCTCTACGTTTTCGCATCAAATCTTCATCAGGCCTGCGCTCATTTTCTGAGAGGCTGCGGAAATACGATTCTCTTCTCGGTTCAAGGTATTATTGCCACGGCCCTGACGATCGCCCTCAACCTCGTTTTCCTTCTCGTTTTCGATATGGGAATTTTGGGTTACGTGCTTGCAACGGTTATATCCGACCTTCTGCTCGCTCTTTTCCTGTTTCTCATAAAGTCACTCTGGAAAAATCTCAAGCCCTCCAATTTTGACCGGACCATCGCAAAGAATATGATAAAATACAGCCTGCCGATGATCCCGACAACTATTTTCTGGTGGGTCACAAACGTTGCCGACAGATATATGATAAGCTATAGCATAGGTCAGGAGGAGAACGGACTTTACGCAATAGCCTTCAAGATCCCCACCCTCCTTATTCTCGTTTCGGGAATATTCAGCGAAGCTTGGCAGTATTCGGCTGTTACAGACAGCGATAGCGATAGTGAGGGAAGCTTTTTCTCAAACGTTTTCGGCTCATTCCAGGGAATGATCTTCATCTGTGCCTCAGGGCTTATTATCTTTGCTAAAATATTCAGCCGACTGCTTTTTGCCAAAACCTATTACGAGGCTTGGAAATATATGCCCGTCTTGATTTTCGCAACCGTTTTTTCAAGTCTTGTGACCTTTATGTCAAGCGTTTACGTGAAAAACAAGCGCTCGATAAACTCCTTCTTAACCGCGATGATAGGAGCTGCGTCAAACGTAATTCTGAATCTGATATTGATTCCGGTATGGGGTGCGCAGGGCGCGGCAATTGCAACACTTTCCTGCTACGTTTTAGTTTATATCATTCGGGCAATCGACACTCAAAGATTTATAAAATTCAAAACCTATCCGATAAGAATTATCCTCAATTCTATTGTGATTTCCGTTCAGTGTGCGGCAATTCTTCTTGAGGTAAAATATTGGGTTGCCATTGAAATTATATCTCTCTTTTCTGTGACCGCTATCAATTTCAAGTTCTTCTTTACTATGTTTAATGCCGTTTTGGGCGGTTTTTTGAGAAAATTAAGAAAAAAATAAAGTTTTTTTCAAAAACCTATTGCAAAATAGTTTTTGTTGTGATATAATGTACGCGTTATGCAAATTTATTTGCAAAAAAAGAAAAGGATAGTCCTCTGCCATACTCAGCACGAATATCCTAATATAAGGAGGAGCCAAAATGGATTTACTTAAGGCTTTTACAAATGAGCAATTGAAGGAAGACGCACCAGTCATCCGCATCGGTGACACAATTCGTGTTCACAACAAGATCGTCGAGGGTACAAGACAGAGAATTCAGATGTTCGAAGGAACAGTTATCGCAAAGCACGGCGGCGGAATCTCTGAAACCTTCACAGTTAGACGTGTTTCTTACGGCGTAGGCGTTGAGAAGACATTCCCTGTTCATTCACCTAATGTTGCAGGAATCGACGTTATCCGCGTTGGTAAGGTTAGACGTGCTAAGCTCTACTATCTCCGTGATAGAGTTGGTAAGGCGTCTAAAGTTAAGGAGCAGATTTAATTTGTTTCGCAAGAAATTGGGGATATCGCAAATATGCGATATCCTCTTTTCCGTTTCAAAAAAATCCGAACCATAACGGTTCGGATTTCTACTGTTTGGTGCGGGTGACAGGGGTCGAACCTGCACGAATTAACATAAGATCCTAAATCTTACGCGTCTGCCAATTCCGCCACACCCGCATAGCTTACTTTTTTTATATATCGAATAATATTATATCATATTTTTGCTTTTTGTCAACAAAAAAGTTTCAAAAAAAACCGACAAATCCGAATTTCCGTATTGAAATCTAAAAAATCTAATGGTATAATAAACAGAGAGATATATTATAATAGAATGTACGAAAGGAAAGTGTTATTGGCTATGAAAAAAATAAACAATGCGGAAATAATTTGCGTTGGAACAGAGCTACTGCTCGGCGACATCATTAACACAAACGCAGCGTATTTATCAAAGCAGCTTGCATCAATAGGTATTTCTATTTATCATCAATCTGTCGTCGGCGACAATCCCGAAAGACTTCTGAATGAGCTTGACGCAGCCTCAAAGCGCTGCGACCTGATTATCACAAGCGGAGGTCTGGGCCCGACCTATGACGACCTGACAAAGGAAACAATCTCTTCGTTTTTCGGCAGAAGGCTTGTTATGAACAACGAGCTTCTTGACGGAATAAAGGAATATTTCGCATCAACTCATAGAGAAATGACCGAAAACAATGCAAAGCAAGCGATGATGCCCGAAGGCTCGATCATAATAAAAAACAATTACGGAACAGCCTGCGGAGTTATAATCGAGGACGAGCCGACAAACACCACTCTTATTATGCTTCCGGGCCCTCCGAGAGAGCTTGAACCTATGTTCTCCGAGGAGGTAATTCCCTATCTCCGTTCACGCTCGGACACGGTAATCGTAAGCCAAAACATTCACATCTTCGGAATGGGTGAATCTATGGTTGAGAGCCACCTGAAGGAGCTTATGGAAAAATCCAAGAATCCAACAGTGGCACCATACTGCATCGCGGGCGAGGTCAGACTCCGTGTCACTGCAAAGGCCGAGGACGAGGACAAGGCGCACGAAATGTGCAACGAAATGATCGAGCATATAAAGACGACGGCTGTTGGAAAGAACATATACGGCGTTGACTGCGACACTCTTGAAAATGCACTCGTAACAGCCCTCAAGGATGCCCACCTTACTATCAGCTGTGCCGAATCCTGCACGGGAGGACTTATAACGAAAAGAATCACCGATATTTCGGGTGCCTCCGAGGTGCTTATAGGCTCTGCGGTCACCTATGCAAACGATGCAAAAATAAAGTTACTCGGAGTAAATCCCGAAACCATCAAAAAGCACGGGGCCGTTTCAGAGCAAACCGCTATAGAGATGGCAAATGGTATCCGAACGGCGCTCGGCTCTGATATTGGCATTTCATCAACGGGAATTGCAGGACCGACGGGCGGCAGTGCCGAAAAACCTGTCGGAACCGTTTATATAGGAATATCTACAGCCAAGCGTACCTTTGCCGTAAATCTCGGACTTTCTTCAAAACGAGAAAGAGCGTATATCAGAACGCTCTCGGCATCAAATGCATTCAGTCTTGCTCTTGAAGAAATTAAAAATTTAATATAATACAAATAAAAAATGCGGTTGCAAGCTGATCTGTTTTCTTGCAACCGCATTTTTTGTATGTTATTTTATTTTAAGATTTGCAACCTTTTCGGCATCAGGAGTAACTATTGCCGACCAATTTGTATGATATATTACGTATCCGAGCTTTGCCGACGGCGGCTTTTTCAGGTTTTTAACAAGAGTATAGTCAACCTCAACGCTATGTCCGCCCGTTGCCTTTGAATAGTGAGCCGCAATCTCGGCAGCCTCAGTGAAGTCAACGACGTCAGGCTCTTTTCCGTCGCACAGCATTACGACGTGCGAGCCGGGGACTCCCTTTGCGTGAAACCAATAGTCTGTTTTCGTGGCTACCTTATGGCTGATATAATCGTTTTGAATATTATTCTTACCGCACAGCACCCTGAAGCCGCCGCTCGTTTTGAACTGCATATACTGTGGCGTTGGTGCTTTTTTATTTCCGCTATAGCCCTTCATTTTTGAGGCATAACCGCCCCTGTAGAGCTCGTCTCTTATCTCGGACAGATCCTGTGCCGTCTCTGCCTTTGTCAATGAATCAAAAACCGTGTATATATAGTCAAGCTCCCTCTGACCAAGCTCTATCTGCTCGCCAAGAACCCTCTTTGCAGTTTTCAGCTTGCCGTATTTTTTATAAAATCTTTGTGCATTCTGGGCAGGTGTCAATCGTTCGTCGAGAAGAATCTCACATTCGGGAAAGCTTCCGTCTTCGTTTTGTGCGTAATAATCAACGATAGAAACCTTTGTCATTCCCTTTTTCAAAAGATAGATATTTTGAGTGATGAGGTCTCCTTTTTTCTTCAGCTCCTCACCCATTTCACATTCAAGAAGCTCTTTTTTCTGAATATCAAGCTTTTTCAGTATTCTTGCCTCGGCATTTGTCAAAAGCTTCAACAAATCAGCGCCCCTCTGACGCACTCTTTGCTCACGATCGCGAGTCTCAAAAAAGGTATCGAGCATCTCGCCGAGTGACGGATACGCAGACCTCTTGAAGCTGTCACCGTAATGAGTCAACCGAGTAAAGCAATATTCAACGGGGAGACCGCTATCGCCAAAAACGATATTAGGCTCGTATCTGCCTTCCTTTATCGAGCTTATAACATCGGAAAATTCTCTCCACAAAGAGCTCTTTCCACATTCCGAAACAGTAGGAGAAGGGTTGCCACAGCTTGCTCTGTGAGAAATCTCGCGCGCAAGAGATGCGGAAACACCTAGAAAATTCGAGGTGATAAATTTATCGGCTGATTTATCCTCTGGCGTGCCGTCAAAAACCTTGTAAAACTCATTTTCCGTGACGTTCACAGGGTTAAGCTTGTCCTGAACAGGAGGGAGCGTATAGGTCATTCCCGGCAAAAGCTGACGAAGTGTGCTCGTACTGAAATCGACAGGCTTCAGAACCGATATGATTTTTTTATCCTCGTCCGCAAAAATTATGTTACTGTATTTTCCCATAACCTCGGCAATAAGGTATCTCTTGCATGGGAAGCCCATCTCGTCGTATCCCTCAAACTGAAGCTCTGCCGAGCGTTCAAATTCGGGTTGCTCTATATTTATAAGTCTCGCCCCCGTCAAATGCTTACGAAGAAGCATACAAAACATCGGCGGCACGGGCGGGTTTTCTCTTGAGACGTAAGTAAATCCAATTCTCGGATTGTTGCTTCCCGCATCAATAAGCAGCTTTTTACCGCCACTCACAGCCCTTGTTACTATAACAAGCTGGTCCTTTTGCGGCTGATGTATTTTTTCAACCTTTGCTCCGAGTATTTCTTTTTTTATTTCGTCTATAACGCAAGAAAGCATTGCTGCGTCAAATGCCATTTGTTATCTCCCGAATCTAAAAGTATTTATATTATATTATACCATTTTCTTGACTTATTTTCAATACTGTGATATAATATAATGAAAATATTTTGTTATTTTGATGTGTGGAGGTTATAATGAAGGTCGTAATTGGAATTGACGTTGGCGGAAGCACGACAAAAATCGTCGGGTTTAAGGAAAACGGAGAGGGCAAGCTGACAACGCTTATCAGCCCCCAATTCGTAAGAGCAACCGACCCTATAACGTCGATATACGGTGCATTCGGCAAATTTACGTCGCAAAACGGACTTGCTCTCTCTGATATTGACAGAATAATGATGACGGGCGTTGGGTCGTCCTTCGTTGACAAGCCTATCTATTCCCTTAATTGCGTGTCTGTTCCCGAATTTTCAAGCGTTGGTATCGGCGGACTTTATCTGTCGGGGCTTGATAAGGCTATCGTTGTCAGTATGGGAACCGGAACCGCTATAATTTATGCGGACAGAACCGACGCTGACAATATAAAAATCGACTATATGGGCGGTACAGGTGTCGGAGGCGGTACTCTTATCGGTCTTTCAAAGAAGATCCTCGGAATTGACACAATAGAGCATATTGAACAGCTCTGCGAGGAAGGAAATCTTAGTAATATCGACCTTCGCGTAAAGGATATCTCAAGAGCCGACCTTTATAAAGGAATGAACGAGGATCTGACAGCCTCAAACTTCGGAAATCTGAGCGATATTGCAAGCAGAAGCGACATCGCCCTTGGAATTGTCAATATGGTTGCCGAAACTATTGCAACAACGGCTATTTTTGCAGCACGCACACACAATATAAAAAATATCGTTCTCACAGGCAATCTGACCACAATGCCTCACGTTCGCTGTGTGTTTGAAAATCTGGCTGAAAGCTTCGGCGTTAAGTTCATTATTCCGGAAAACTCTCAATTCGGCACGGTTATAGGTGCGGCTTTGCATAAAAATGTCTAAAAATAATTGACAGAACACGTTTTTGGTGATAAAATAAGTATTTGGTATAATAAGTAATGAAAACAGATGCCGTAAGGCAGAAAGGCATATTAAAATGGAATGGACATCGCTAAATGATTTAAGAGAAAAATATCTCTCCTTCTTTGAATCAAAGGGACACTTAAGACTTCCCTCTTATCCTCTTGTTCCGATTGGGGACAAGTCCTTGCTTCTTATAAACTCAGGTATGGCTCCTATGAAGAAATTTTTCACAGGAGAGGAGATCCCTCCCCGCAGAAGAGTTACGACCTGCCAGAAGTGTATCCGTACACCCGACCTTGAGCGAGTTGGCCACACCGCACGTCACGGTACGTTTTTCGAGATGCTCGGAAACTTCTCCTTTGGTGATTACTTTAAGGAAGAGGCTATTCCGTGGGCATGGGAATTCTTGACAGAAACTCTCGAAATTCCAAAAGAGCTTCTTTGGCCCTCTATTTATGAGAATGACGAGGAAGCATACGAAATCTGGACAAAGAAGATAGGCGTTATCCCCGAGCACGTTGTTCGTCTGGGTAAGGCAGACAACTTCTGGGAGCACGGAAGCGGCCCTTGCGGCCCCTGCTCCGAAATATACTTTGACCGCGGTATAAAATACGGATGCGGCTCTCCCGACTGTAAGCCGGGCTGCGACTGCGACAGATTTATGGAAATCTGGAACAACGTATTCTCACAGTTTAACAATGACGGTCAGGGCAATTATACAGAGCTTGCTTCGAAAAATATTGATACGGGTATGGGTCTTGAGCGTCTTGCCTGTGTTATGCAGGGCGTTGATAATATGTTTGAGGTTGACTCTATCCGCCGTGTTATCGATAAGGTTTGCGAAATTTCGGGCAAAACGTACGGTGCTAATGCCGAAAACGATATTTCTATCCGCGTAGTCACAGACCACTCAAGAAGTGCTATGTTTATGATATCCGACGGTGTTATTCCCTCAAACGAGGGCCGCGGATACGTTCTTCGCCGTATTATCCGCCGCGCTTGCCGTCACGGAAAGCTTCTCGGCATAAATCATCCGTTCCTTGTTGATACGGTTACAACCTCTATTGAGGAAAGCAAGGGTGCATATCCCGAGCTTGACACGAAGAGAGATTATATCCTCAAGGTTATTTCGATGGAGGAGGATCGCTTTGACGCAACTGTTGATGCAGGTCTTGCAATTCTCTCCGACCTTATCAAAAATGCAAAGGATGAAAAGCTGGCATCAATTTCCGGCGACGAGGTATTCAAGCTTTACGATACCTTCGGCTTTCCCATCGACCTTACCCGCGAAATCGCTGCTGAAAGCGGACTTGAAATCGACGAGGCGCGCTTTGGCGAGCTTATGAAGGAGCAAAAGGAAAGAGCAAGAGCCGCAAGAGCAAATATAGGCGGCTGGGACGAATCCTCAAAGTCACTTCTTTCCGACCTTGCAAAGACAGTCTTTACAGGCTATGACGAGGATAAATCCACCGCAAAGGTAATTGCAATCCTCACGGATAACGGCTCTGCCGACAGTATTGCCGAGGGCGACTGCACCGTGATTCTTGACCATACTCCCTTCTATGGAGAGGGCGGTGGTCAGGTTGGTGACAGAGGTGTGATTTTCACAAATAACGCACTCCTGAACGTTCTTGACACAAAAAAGAGCGACGGCGTTTATATTCATATATGTAACGTTGAGAATGGTGAAATCAAGGTTGGCGACACGGTTACCGCCGCTATTGAAGACGAAAGACGCAACACGATCCGCCGTAATCACTCCGCAGCACATCTCCTTCAGGGAGCGCTTCGACGTGTGCTTGGCAGTCACGTTGAGCAAGCAGGCTCTTACGTCGATGACGTTGAATGCCGCTTTGACTTCTCTCACTTTGCCGCAATGACAAAGGAAGAAATCGAGAAGGTTGAGGAGCTTGTTAATATTGCTATTCTCTCAGGCGCTGACGTTGTAACAACTGTTACGGATGCTGAAAGCGCAAAGAAGGAGGGAGCTATGGCTCTCTTCGGCGAGAAGTACGGAGACAAGGTTCGTATGGTTAAGATGGGTGATTATTCCACCGAGCTTTGTGGAGGTACTCACGTATCGAACACCGCTAAAATCGGTCTTTTCAAAATCATCTCCGAATCAAGCGTTGCCGCCGGCGTTCGCCGTATTACAGCAACGACAGGATTTGGCGTTCTTAATCTTTTGAACAAGCAGGAAGCTCTTATTCTTGACACGGCAAAGGAGCTTAAGGTACAGAATACTTCTGATATTGCAAAGCGTGCGGCGGCTCTTCAGACCGAGATTCGCGATTGCAAGAAGGAAATCGAGGCTATTAACAGTAAGCTTGCTTCATCAAAGCTTGATGATATTATGGCAGGTGCAAAAGAGGTCGGCTCTGTAAGGCTTGTTACCGCAAGACTTGACGGTATGACAACAGACACAGCCCGTTCACTCTCTGATGACCTGAAGGCTAATAATGCTAACCTTGTAAGCGTTTTGGCTGTGGTGGCTGACGGACGTCTTAGCTTTATCGTAAGCTGCGGCAAGGACGCTGTAGCAGCAGGCGCTCACGCAGGCAAGATTGCAAGTGCGGTCAGTGCCATAACCGGCGGTAAGGGTGGAGGACGCCCCGACAGCGCTATGGCAGGCGGTAAGGATATCGCAAAGATTGACGAGGCTTTGACGAATGCCGAGAGCGTTCTTGCAGATCAGATCAAATAA
>JAZRJC010000095.1:0-3541 GCA_045645605.1 Eubacteriales bacterium
CGTTTCGGTTTCCTTTGACGATTTTTGGAATACCAAAAAAAGCAGGGAAAATCTTTCGGGCGGAGCACCTATACTCAAGAAAAATTCAGACGTTCTGATTCCCCACGCGAAAAAGAGCGGTGGAGGACTAAAGTCGCTTTACCGCGCGGTAGTATTATCAAAGAATGCCTGCACAAATACCTGCAAGCTGCTTCGCTATCTGATGTTTTCAAGCACACTCAGAATTTTCATGTCGGTTATCCCGATGCTCTTCGGAAGCATTCTTATGAAGCCTATACATATTTTACTCTCGGGCTTTATAATCGATATTCTTGCGATAATATATTATTCGGGACTTCGCTCATGCAACGGTTTGCAGGACGAGCTTTTTGACATTGAGGCGGTTGCCGGAAACCCTGTCGGAAGATGCTTAAAATATGCTCTTGTAGGAGGAGTGCTGGCGCTTGTTCTGCTATTCCTTTCATCCGTTTTCGGAGCGTCGATTTTAGTTGACGATAGGGCACTGTCATTTTTTGCTTTTTCAACTGTTGCGATAAGCCAATTGTTTGCTATGAACGTGATCGGAAATCCCGACGAGAGCGATAAAAAGAGCCGTATTTTACTTTTGGCGTACGTCTTGGTGCTTGTGATCTTTCTTGCACTGTGTATGCTCTTCCCGCTTGTCGGTGAAGCATTTTCAGTTGTTTATCCCGGATGGCAGCTGCTTGCGGCAGCACCGATCGCGGCGGTAATAGGCTTTGTTATCCTTACCGTTACCGACAGATACATATAATTGATAAATTCCCATACAATATGATATGGGAATTTATTTTTTGGAGGTGGATATGGCTATAATCGATACGGAGGAGTTAAAGGAAAAATCGGTTATAAATCTTTGTGACGGTAAAATTTTAGGATGTGCCGGTGACGTTAGTTTTTCGACCGAGGACGGAAAGGTTTGTGCGATAATCGTGTCCTTGGATAAAGGATTTTTTAACTTTAGCGGCGAGAAAATAGTAATACCATGGGATAAAATCGAGTGCTTTGGCGAGGACGCAGTACTTGTCAGGATATCAGTCAGCGAATGTAAAAGATGCGAAAAGGGAAAAGGGGAAAAGAAGAGAAGATTTTTTTCATAGGGAGCAAATAAGCGGGTATATATAAGTAAAATGTAATAAATATCAAAAAATCAATAAAAAATAGCGAAAAGCTATTGACAAACATAAGAAATAATGGTATAATCTCGATAATTGCGTTATGATTTTGACGCAAAATAAAAAATACACACACAGGGCATACGACACAATCGGTGACCGAATGGTTTATTGGTGTTAAGCTACTGTGGTGGAAAAAACCGAAGGAGGACATTAAAATGTCTGTAATCTCAATCAAACAGCTTCTCGAAGCAGGTGTTCATTTCGGACACCACACAAGAAGATGGAACCCCAAAATGGCAGAGTACATCTTCACAGAAAGAAACGGTATCTACATCATCGACCTTCAGAAAACAGTTAAGAAGTTTGAAGAGGCGTATATGTTCATCCGTGACGTTGCCGCACAGAACGGCTCAATCCTTTTCGTTGGTACAAAGAAGCAGGCGGCTGAAGCTATCAAGGAAGAAGCAGTAAGATGCGGTATGTACTACGTTAACGTACGTTGGCCCGGCGGTATGATGACAAACTTCAAGACAATCAAGAAGTCTATTGCTCGTCTCAATAGCCTCAACAAGATGCAGGAGGACGGCACATTCGATCTTCTTCCCAAGAAGGAAGTTGCAAAGATGCAGAAGGAAATCTTCGACCTTGAAAAGAGTTACGGCGGTATCAAGACAATGGACCAGCTTCCCGCAGCAATTTTCGTAGTTGACCCCAGAAAAGAAAAGAACGCTATTCTCGAGGCTAAGAAGCTCGGTATTCCGGTTGTTGCAATCGTTGATACAAACTGCGACCCCGACGATGCTGACTACGTAATTCCCGGTAACGATGACGCTATCCGCGCTATCAAGCTTATCTCTTCCGTATTGGCTGACGCCGTTATCGAGGGTAAGCAGGGTGAGGAAACAGCTCCCGAGGCAGCTGAAGAGGCTCTTGAGGCTGAGGCTGAAGCTGCAGAAGCTTAATTAATACCTTAAAATCAAACAATTTGTTAAACAATTTGGAGGATATAAAAATGGCAAATATTACAGCTAAGGATGTCGCTACTCTCCGTGCAAAGACCGGTATCGGTATGATGGAGTGCAAGAAGGCTCTCGTTGAGGCTGACGGCGATATGGAAGCAGCGATCAAGGTTCTTCGCGAAAGAGGCCTTGCAGTTGCAGCAAAGAAGGCGGACAGAATTGCCGCTGACGGACTTGTTGAAATCCTTACAATCGGCACAAAGACTGCTATGATTGAAGTTAACACAGAAACAGACTTCGTTGCAAAGAACGATACGTTCAAGGCTTTCGTTAAGTCTCTTCTTGAAACAATTATCGAAAACAACGTAGCTGATGTTGATACACTTCTCGCATCAAAGTACGTTGGTACAGATCTCACAGTTGAAACAAAGCTTCAGGAAATGATTTTCTCAATCGGTGAGAAGATCAGCATCCGCCGTTTTGTTCTCGTTGACGGTGTTGTAAGCACATACATTCACGGTATGGGCAGCATCGGCTGTATTGTTAGCTTTGACGTTGAAGATAGCATCAAGGACAAGGCTGAGTTCGTTGAGTTCTCAAAGAACATTGCACTTCAGGTTGGTGCATATCCTGTAAACTATCTTGACCGCGAGTCTGTTCCCGCAAGCGTAATTGCTGAAGAGACAGAGGTTATTGTTAACGCTATTAAGAATGACCCTGCAAACGCAAAGAAGCCCGAGAACATCATTCGTGAGAAGATGGTTCCCGGTAAGCTTAACAAGTTCTATGAGGGCAACTGCTTGCTCGATATGGACTATGTAAAGGAAGACAAGATGAAGGTTGGCGAGTATGTTGCGGCAACAGCTAAGGCACTCGGCGGCGCAATTAAAATCTCCGCATTCTACCGTTTCGAAAAGGGCGAGGGTATTCAGAAGAGAGAAGAAAACTTTGCTGAAGAAATCGCAAAGCTTGCAGGCGGTCAGGCATAATAAGGCCGACATAATTTGAACTGAATAATTTTTGGGCTGTATCGAAAGATACAGCCCTTAATTTTTTATTTCGTATAAAATTTTTGAGTGAAGCGAACCGTGTCCATAGCGTCTGCGCAATAGGCGGTGGCGTCGATTGATTTTGCATATTCCTCGGTCAGAACAGCACCGCCGACAACGATGGCGATATCATCTATCTCGGAACGGAGAAGCTTAATCGTTTTCGCCATAGCGGGAGTGGTGGTCGTCATCAAGGCGCTAAGTCCCACCAGTCGGCAGTTATATTTCTTTACCGCTTCAAGCACAGCTGACGGCGGAACGTTTTTGCCAAGGTCGTAAACCTTAAAGCCATAGCTTTCAAGAAGAACCTTGACGATGTTTTTTCCGATATCGTGGTTATCTCCCTCAACGGTTGCAAGAATGAACGCTAAAGACAGGGGAAGTAGTAAGACGGGAA
>JAZRJC010000096.1:0-7336 GCA_045645605.1 Eubacteriales bacterium
TGGACATTCGACAAGTATTCCGAGTTCTGTAAGGCAGCAGCAAACCTTAACGGCGACAGCTCATACACGTTTGATGCAAACGGAAAGGCTACGTACGGTACAGTTACAACTCCCGGTATAACTGCTCCTATCTGCTATGCATTCCACGCAACAGAAGCAACAAGAAATGCCCAGGGCAAGTATGAGTTCACAGCTCACACAGATACAAGATATCAGGACGCTATGACAAAGCTTATCGGCTTTATCGGCGGAAATGACGGTCAGACAGCAGTTGTTCCTAACACAGACTTTGGAGAAGACGGCTACTTTACAACATTTATGAACGAAAGAGGTCTCTTCCTCACAGCTGAGCTTAAGGGATGCACGATTCTTCGTGAGTGGGAAGGTAACTTCGGTCTTCTTCCTCTTCCCAAGTATGACGAGGCTCAGGACGGCTACGGAGCATACGTAATTGATAGATGTCTCTCATTCTGCATTCCTAACACAAATACAAACCTTGAGAGAACAGGTATCATCATTGACTATTTGACATACAAGTCATATGAGAGCGTAGTACCGCGTTACTATGACATTCACGTTGGTCTTAAGTCCTTGACAAAGCAGGAATCAAAGGACGTATTGGCAGTAATCCGTGGTAGCCGCGGCGGTACTCCCGCATTGTTCTACCGTTGGACAGCAGGATACGTTGCTGCTCTCGGCAGAATTATCGTTGACGGTAACAACGCGTTGATTTCTACAATTGAAACTTACAAGAGTGCTTGTGAGGCTGCAATTAAGGAAACATACGATTTGTATCCCGTTCTTAATGACGCTAAATACGATTAACTTTTATAATCAATAATATTTCCCCCTTAAAGCCTTCGCTTTAAGGGGGATTATTTATATATAAATATAGTACCTAATAAAATTATATTATTTTGTCGGCATCGTAACGTGTACCCAAGCAATTGCGGAAAGAAGCAGAACTGTCAGAAAAAAGCACTTCATTTACAAATACTCCTTCATTTTCTCTATATTATCCTGCTCAAATCTAATAAGCTCTCTACCAAGTGACAGAGCCTTATCGGGACACCCGTCCCCCTCAAACTCACGCACCTTTTTTGTCATATCGGTAATTCCCATAGTTGAGCCTTTAATCATCATTTCTGCCATGTGAGAGGACGTTGTATCTGTCATCGTATTCATCATTATTCCGACCTTTGACCCCATCTTCTTCATCATAGGCTCTTCCTTTGGCTTAATTCCCATAGGAGTTAGCTGATTTTCTGCCTCTTTTGCAAATTTTTCATATCCGTCAAGCTGTGCTGTCAAAGCCTTACGGAAGGCTTCGTCCTCGATTTTCGGCAGAAGGGTTATTATTGCATCCGATCCCATCTTTACGTTTTTATATATATAGCAAAGCAATTCAGGTGTTTTTTCCATAATGTTTATCCTTTCAATGTTTATTTTTATATAAAAAATCGGTACACAGATATTTTGTCCGTGTACCGATTTTATATTCATTGTAAATTTTTAAGCTTTTGCATTCTTATATCTGTTCCGCAGAAGATAAGCGGCTTAAATTCACCGAAAATTCTACTTGCAATTCTATCGCAATATTTTTCGCGAAGCTCTGCCGGCGTCTGATTGGTGCTGATAATAGTAGATTTCTGCTTGTTAAGTCTTGTATTGAGCAAATTGTATATTGTAGAAATCGTAAATTGATTGATAATCTCAGTACCCAAATCGTCGATAATTAAAAGGTCGCTTTCGTAATAACGAACGATCGAATAATCCTCGATTTGAGAATAGCTGTCATCACGTCCGCCAAACCTTGCTCTCTCAAAGCTCTGAATAAGACCAACCGAGCTTACGTAAAGAACGTCGAAGCCGCGATCAATTACGTTTTTGGCAACCGCTGTTGAAAGATGCGTCTTTCCAAGTCCCGTGCCACCAAAAAGCACAAGATTTTCCATTTTTTCATCTTGGAAGCCTTCGGCAAAGCTTTTCATTGTATTAAATACAAGCTTCATCTGCTCGTGATTTTTGCTGCCCGCCTTACCGTAATAATCAAGCGAAAAGCTCTCAAAGGTCTGCTTCTGCATAAGCTTTGCAATACCCGAGCTTTCATAACCCGCCATTATAAGCGCTCGCTTCATACATTCGCACATTTTGCCGCCTACATATCCTGTGTCCTTACACTTTTCACAATCGTATTCAATATCAAGATAATTTTCGGGATATCCGTTTTTCTTAAGCAGCTCTGCCCTGGCGCTTTGCAAAGCAAGACTTTTTTCCTTCAGATCGGAAATTTTTGCTTTACTTGCCCCCATAGCAGCCATAACACCCTCAAATCCTATATCGGCGATAGCCTTATCGATTTGTGCAAACTCCGGGATTTCCATAGCCAAGGCTTCGTGGCGTGCAACCGCTGCCTTTTCGGCCTTTATATATTTTTTAGAATATTCTTCGCTTATTCGGCTGAAATTTTCCTTATTATATCCCATTATAAACACCTCTCAAAGAAAGATTAATTTCAGTTTTTGCTCTCCCCAAAGCTACGCTTGAGTGCCGCCTCCAGAAATTCATCGGTATCAAAGCTTCCGTCATTATTCTCGCTTTTATATTCTTCAATGCTTTCCTCGATTTTTTGAAGAGTGGTAAGTCCCTCGGAATACCATCTGTCAAGAATAGCACCTGCATAGGGAATCGACGGATTTCCCGTACTGTCAACTGTTATTTCATAAGCACGCTTGATTATATCAAAATCAAATTTATACTCGTTTATCCATTTGTCAATATTCTTCTTTTCCTTTGACGTAAAGGCTCTTTGAGAAATTCCGAAAACGCCCTTTATCTGTCCTTCAACCGTTTCATATTCCTCAAGAAATTTAAGCTTTTCCTGAAGAACGTCCGAATCGGTTATTCCCTCATCAACCATTCTGTATGCTAATTTTTCAACGTTTCGGATACTCTTATTATCCTTTTTACCAAGATGTGCAAAAAGCAAAAGTATGTATTCCGCATCAAGTCCAAGATAATCGGAAAGCCCAATCAAAATATTGACCTCGGCCGTGTTGAACATCTTTCCGAATGCCCTTTGACATTCGTCAATCAGGAATTTTGTTTCTGCTCTCTTTTCAAGAATATCGGTAATTTCAACAGTTGTATATTTCGGAAGAGAGTCTGAGCGGCGAAGAATCACGTTTTTCTTCCCTTCTTCCTTCCCGTCAGAGATCACAGACTTTTCTTTTTTTGCTTTAGCATTTGTTTTAACATCCTTACTTGCGTCATCCGACTGCTCGGCCGACTCATTGTCTGAAAGCTCAATAATTCCTGCTCCCCGCCAAAATGAAACCGACGCTTCAATATCACTTATCTGAAGCTTCAGCTTGTCCGCAATTTTGTGAATTCCCTCATCAAAAAAATTATCAAGCGCTTCCCTATTGCCCGTTAAGGCAAACAAGACCTTAATATCTTTTTTTGTTGCACGGTCAAGCTTATCAAGTGCCGCCTCGGGAATAAAAGCAACTCCCTGTCCGTAGTTTATCTTCAAATTCATATCTACCCCTGATTATTTATCTTTTGTGATAGTGATTTGGCTATTAAGCTCATAGCAAAGGGTCATAAGCGAATCTCCCAGGTGAACGTTGACCACCTTCACGCTTTCGTCGTCAAAATCAAGCTCTTTTCCGGTAAAGTTCCAAAAACCGCGAACTCCCGATTCAATAAGACCGGCGGTTACGTCATAAGCACATTCCTTTGGCAGAGTAAGGACAGCGATATTTATATCGTATTCACGGCAAAAGCTATCCACCTTATCCATTGAAAGCACGGGAATTCCCGCAACCGTGTCACCTATTACGTCACTATCCGTATCAAACATAGCAACAACCGAAACCCCGCGCTTTGCAAACATAGGATTTCGAACAAGAGCACGTCCGAGATTACCTGCCCCCACAATAATCGCACGAAGGCCGCAGTTAACGCCTAAAATCTCACTGATCTTGGCATAAAGGTATTTAACGTTGTACCCATATCCCTGCTGACCGAAGCCGCCAAAGCAGTTAAGGTCCTGCCTTATTTGCGATGCCGTAATATTCATCATTTTAGATAATTCACCCGAGCTTATACGGGTCTTTCCGTTTCTTATAAGCTCTCTCAAATATCTGAAGTATCTGGGCAGTCTTTTAATAACCGCCTTTGAAACGTTAGGCTTTGCCTGCAAAAGCCCCTCATCCTCTACCTCTGCTATAAGAGCAGAAAAATCAATTTCTTCTTGAATCATTTTTTACTCCAATCCACCGCCAAGGGTGATGCCATTATACTTCGGAACAGTCCTCAAAATTCAAATCAAAATGATTTGATATCCATCTAAAAAATCAAAAAAGGAATTCTGATTTTCGATAAAAAAATCTCTTTTTTGACGATAATTTTTCGGTTTTTTTATTATTTTTATTTATTTTGACTATTAACAAAAAATACGTCAAAAGCCGCGGGTTTTTCCACAGTCTTATCCTCAAACAAACTTTTCCACAGCCAAGTTATCAACAATTTCAACAGGGTTTTCCACAGAAATTTCGGATTTTCAAGGGTTTATCAGGAAAATTCAAGAAAAATCCGTAAAAAATCCAAGATCTAAAGCAAGTTTTCCACACCTTGTGGGAAAGTCTGTGCGGAAAGCTGATTTGTGTCAAAAAAAGGTTAGATAAGAATGAAAATAGTGCAAACTGACGATTTTGAAAAAATCGCAAAAAAGTACTTGACAAATGTGATAATTTCCTAATCAGGAATTTATTTCGCAAGCAGAGGCATTAAGCGACGTATCAGCAAAATTTCCTCTTTTAAATTCGTAATATGCGGCCGCCGCTATCATCGCAGCATTATCTCCGCAAAGAGAGGTTCGGGGGTACACGAGCTTTATTTTTTTCTTATCGCAAAGAGAGGAAAGTGCCGCCCTTATGTGTGAATTTGCGGCAACACCGCCTGCCAAAACCAAAGCACTCATTCCCGTTTTATCAAGTGCCATCTCGGTCTTTTTAGTAATCGCACGAACGACCGCACGAGTGTAAGATGCCGCCATATCGGCATTATTTATAGTAATTCCCTTTTGTTCTGCCGTATTTATATAGTTAAGAGCCGCAGTTTTCAAGCCGCTGAAGGAAAAATCAAGGTTGTCTCCGCCAATAGCAGGCGATGGGAGCTCAATAGCCATAGGGTCTCCCTCATACGCAAGCTTATCTATCGCCGCCCCTCCGGGATACGGCAGACCTATAACCCTTCCAACCTTATCGAAGGATTCACCTGCAGCATCGTCACGGGTTGAACCGATTTCCTGATAGTCGGTATAAGAATTCACCTTATATATCGAGGTGTGTCCTCCTGACACAACGAGTCCCAAAAATGGCGGCTCAAGAGTCGGATCCTCAAGAAGTGCCGCCGAAATATGCCCGTGAATATGGTTAACGGCAATAAGCGGAATATTGTTGGCATAAGCCAAACTTTTACCGAAATTAACTCCGACAAGAAGTGCACCGATAAGTCCCGGAAAGGCGGTAACACCGATAGCGTCGATATCCTTTATCGTAAGACCTGCCTTCTCGAGTGCCTCGTATGTAATTTTTGAAATAGCCTCAATATGTGCTCTTCCTGCAATTTCAGGCACAACTCCGCCGTAAAGACGGTGAATATCTATCTGTGAAGCGACGATATCAGAGCAAATCTCGCGTATTCCGTCGTCCATACGGACAACCGCCGCCGAGGTCTCGTCGCAAGAGCTTTCAATTCCGAGTATATACATCTAAAACCTTCCGTTCTATAACATAATATAAAGAGACTTAACCCTGCTCATCTACAAGCATAAGCAGCATTACGTAAGCATCCTCCGTGGGATTTCTGTAAAAGCGAGGACGCTTTCCCATGATTTCAAACCCAAGAGACTTATATAATTCTATCGCGGCCTCATTTGATGTGCGAACCTCAAGCGACATCCTTACAGCACCTCGAACCCTCGATTCTTCAACAAGCCATTCCATAATTGCGCGACCGTATCCACACCTTCTTCTATCAGGTCGGGTTGCAACGTCGGTAATCTCTGCCTCGTCCGCGGCAAAAAGTACGCCGCCGTATGCCAAAACATCGCCGTCCACTTCTATGACGGCCGCAAGTCCGTTATCCGAGGTGAGCATCAGAAGGCCGTCCTCTGTCCAAGGATTAGCAAAACAAAGTCTCTCAAGCTCTGCTATCCCCGAGAGGTGTCGTTTCTCTCCCCTTATAACATTTATCATCTCATTCTTCATTTTCAAAAAACATCTTTTCAATATAAGACTTTATTTTCTCAAAGCATTCTTCGTATTCCGAAATATCTCCGCCAAACGGGTCGGGAATATCCCTTGGCATACTTACGATTTTTGACGCGTACTGCGGAAAAGCTCCGATAAGTGCCACTGTATGCCGTTCGCTGATGCCAACAACAAGATCGCAAAGCAGAAAATCACTTTCGTCTATCATTCTTGCAGTATGCATATCGTACGGATTTTCGGGCGTCGGGTAGATTCCGTTTTTCGTAAGGGCCTCAACAGAATTATGAGAGATAGGCATTCCCTCAATAGGTGCAATACCCGCAGAGGTTGCTGTGATAATACGCTTCTCCCCGTTTTCCGACAACCCCTTTGGCAAGGTCACAGGACTCTTGCCCTTATAATTTAAGATAGCCTCAGCCATAGGAGAGCGGCAGGTGTTTCCCGTGCAAACAAAGCAAACTCTATAAGGGATATCTCGGTCGCCCGTCTTATTTATCTTTTCTTTCTCGGCAGTAAATACCATACAAATCTCCGACAAAATCAGTAACCAAAAACGCCCGAGAGAGAATCGTCGTTGACAATCCAATCCTCAACGTCAATAATTCTGAATTCTTCCTTTGTATCTCTTATAATAACCTTTTTTATTCCTGCATTTATGATCATTCTCTTACACATCATACAGCTATTGCTACCTGACTGTACTTCTCTCGACACGGGATCTACACAAACCATATAAAGAGTTGAGCCGAGCATTTGCTCACGGGGTGCGGCAATAATAGCGTTTGCCTCTGAATGAATAGAACGGCAAAGCTCGTATCTTTCGCCTCTCGGTATATTCAATTTATCTCTCATGCAGTAACCCAGGTCAGAACAGTTTTTTCTGCCTCTCGGTGCCCCGTTATAGCCTGTTGATACTATTACGTCGTTTTTTACGATGATCGCACCGTAGCAACGGCGAAGGCAGGTACATCTTTCTGCAACCGTTTGAGCAATATCAAGATAATAATTGTGTTTTGAAACTCTTTCCATATAAGGCTCCTCATCTTACCGATTGT
>JAZRJC010000097.1:0-5157 GCA_045645605.1 Eubacteriales bacterium
GGAGGACTGCTTCATTAACAGTTGCACCAAAAACCTTGTCAGACAAAGTAATGTTGCCTACTTCCTTGCCCGCCATATCTACAACTTTCATATTTGGCATTTTGTGTTCCTCCTTCCGTTATGCTTTAACCGAATCACGAATGAATACGATGCCGCCCTTTGCGCCGGGAACTGCACCCTTCACTGCGATAAGATTCTTTTCTGCGTCAATCTTAACCGCTACGAGGTTAAGGATAGTAACCTGCTCGTTACCGTACTGACCAGGCATCTTCTTGTTCTTGAAGATTCTGGCTGGGTCAATAACACCCATAGAACCGGGCTGACGGTGAATAGGACCTGTACCGTGAGTCATACGAAGAATGTGATGACCCCATCTCTTTACGCAACCGGTGTAACCACGTCCCTTTGTGATACCTGTGATGTCGACCTTCTCGCCCTCGGCGAAGGTATCGACTGTTACCACGGAACCAGCCTCAAGGTTGCTGATGTCGTCAAGTCTGAACTCCTTAAGATGTCTCTTGGGAGTTACGCCCGCTTTTGCGAAGTGTCCCTGTCTTGCCTTTGTAACGTTCTTCTTTGATACGTCTTCGAATGCAAGCTGAACTGCTTCATAGCCATCGTTTTCGATGGTCTTCTTCTGTACTACCGCGCAAGGTCCTGCTTCAATCAGGGTTACGGGTACTACGTTGCCTTTTTCGTCGAAAATCTGAGTCATGCCCAGTTTCTTACCGATAATGCCTTTTTTCATTTTTCCTCCTAATAGGTTATTGGTTGACAGCTTTGATTTTTCCTTTCGGATTCTGCCAACGTGACCACGAGGTCGTGGTGTTTGCTAAGTCTGGCTTAGCGAGGGATTTTGAAGCTCCCTATTTTGAAGTTACCTTCAATTAAGCCTTAATCTCGATCTCAACGCCTGCAGGAAGCTCGATGCTCATAAGAGCCTCTACTGTCTTCTGCTGAGGGTCAAGGATGTCGATAAGTCTCTTGTGTGTGCGCATCTCAAACTGCTCACGGCTGTCCTTGTACTTGTGAACCGCTCTAAGGATTGTAACAATCTCTCTGTCGGTAGGAAGTGGAATAGGACCGCTAACCTTACTTCCGTTTCTCTTTGCTACTTCTACAACCTTCTGTGCTGCGGCATCGATAATAGTTGCGTCATAGCTCTTGAGTCTTACTCTGATCTTTCCCTGTGCCATTTTTCTTGTCCTCCTCATTAGTATTGCTTAATACCGTATTAAGAAGGGCGGAGAGGTTATACACCGTGCCGGGCGTATCTTTAACGCCCTTAAGAAACCAGTTCGACATTCCCCTCCGCAGAAGGAATAACGAACCGATTAAAACACGGCTGCCCGAAGGCAACACTCTTGCTTCGCCCGGTTAAATATCGGACATACTCCACGGAAATTCCCTACTTCTACGAGTAGCCACCTCCCGCTTCATCGCATATCAAGCTTTTATATTATACATTATTAATAGCAAAAAATCAATACTTTTTTCAATTTTTTTCACTTGTTTTCGGAAAAAGTTTGATGAAATTTCTTCTGCATTTTTGTGAAAGTTGCACAAAGAAATTCTACATCAAAAAAGCGTGAAAATCTTAATCAGCACTTATTTTAGCACAATCATTGACTTTTCATAAAATTTGTTGTACAATTAGAGAGTAAATTTATTTTAAATACTTTGCGCACGTGCGTATATAATAAATAATGAAGGAAACTGCAGAAATTATGAGAAATAAGAACCGTCTGCTAGCCATAATGCTCACCGTTTTAATAGGCATTTTGGGAAGTACAATCACAATAAGAAGCATTGCAATCTTTAAATATTTCGACTTGAATTCGGGATTTTACAGTGATAATACGCTCATAACCATATCGAATCTGATACTTATTTTTGGTGTTTTAATCTTTGCGGTATACATTTTTTTGGGCAAAAATACCAAGTTAAAAGCCGATTTTAACACCCCTGCAATTATGGTTACGTCGGGTGTAGCGGCAATTGCGGTTATTGTTTTCGCCGTTAAAATGTTTGAAATTTGTGGTGAAAGCTTAAGCGCCCCCTACGCTACGTTCTCACTTACAAAGAACCCCGTGGCGTTTGTTTCCCTGCTCTGCGGTATATTCGGAATACTCTCGTGTATTCACTTTTTCCTCAACATATCGACGACTCAAAGAGTCACAGTACTCCGCTCGTATATGGCTATGGGAAGCATTGTTTTTCTAGCATTATACGCTATATTCCTGCATTTGAATAAGGATGTTGCTATAAATTCTGCCAATAAAATTATCGATCAGATGGCATTCATTTTCTCGGCTGCGTTCTTTCTTTACGAAGCTAGAATTTCGCTCGGTGCTGATAAGTGGCATGCATATATAGCATTTGGACTTATTGCTTCGATGCTCATAGGCTACTCCTCGATTCCTTCTCTCATCATATACTTTGCAAAAGGTATAGAAATCAGCAACAGTATCGAAGAAAGCGTGTTCATGTTCACCTTGTTCATGTACAGCACCGTAAGGGTATTTCTATCACTATCTCTGCCTAAAGACGAAGAAAGTCCGATAATTGCTTCATTCTCCAGATTTGCGAAGGAGCAAAACAAAAAAATCGAGGAGAATGAAAGATTTTACAAGGAAAAGTATGCCGTACAGCTTTCAATTGAGGATTTAATGGGCGGCGATGCAGTGATATTTAAGAAAAACACTGAGGACGAGCCTACTAAAATATTAGAAACTCCAAGCGAAGAGTATATACAAAATAGCTTCTTTACGCAGGATACACCTGCCGAAGCTGATAAAAACACGGCTGAAAGCGGTAAATCAATTGCCGACGAGGTGAATTATGAAGAAAATTCTGGTAATTGACGGAAACAGTATAATAAACCGCGCCTTTTTCGGTATAAAGCCGCTTACAACCAAAAGCGGTAAGCATACCAATGCGATATACGGCATGGTTAATATCATTTCCAAGCAATTAAACGCAGTTAAGCCTGATTATGCCGCCGTGGCGTTTGACGTAAAGCACCCCACATTCAGGCATAACCTTTATACAGATTATAAGGCGGGAAGAAAGCCAACCCCTCCCGAGCTGTTATCCCAGTTCCCCGATGCAAAGGAAATACTTGAATATATGGGCATCAAGGTACTTGAGCTGCCCGGCTGGGAAGCAGACGATATACAGGGTACGGTAGCAAAAATGGCGTGGGAGCTTCCCGAGGCGGAAAGCTATATTCTCTCGGGTGACCGCGACCTCTTACAGCTGATAGATGACAGAGTTTCCGTGCTACTTGCAACAAACAGTGACACTCTTACGTTCCGCAGAGATGAATTTGCCGAAAAGTACGGTGTAGAGCCGTCAGAATTTGTCGATATGAAAGCTCTTATGGGGGATTCCTCGGATAACATCCCCGGTGTTGCAGGTGTCGGCGAAAAGACAGCGGCAAGCCTTATCCAAGCCTTCAAAAATCTTGAGGGTATATACGAGAATATTGACGATAAAGCTATCTCAAAGGGTGTCAGAGAAAAGCTTATACGCGATAAAGAAAACGCATTTTTATCGCGCACTCTTGCAAAAATCGCGTGTGATGCTCCAATCGAAGTTAAGCTCGAGGATCTTGAATACAAGGGCTTTAATACAGGTGCATTGTATCAGAAGTTTTCCGAGCTTGAATTAAATTCGTTTATAACAAAATTCTCTTTGACAAAAGCCGACGTGAGCAAGTCAAGTGAGGTGCCAAGTGAAGAGAAATTAGAGCAGGTTGATTTCAAGGAAATTGATGCAAAACACTTGAATTCATTAAAATTTGACAACTTTGCTTTACATTTACAGGGAAATAACAAATTTTATCTTTATGTGAACGGTGAAAATTTGCTTTATAAAGGTGAAATTAGTGATATTAAATCGAGCCTTGAGGGTAAAGAGATAATATGCTACGATGGCAAGGCACTTTGCCATTTACTCCGTAAAAACGGTGTAAATTGTGATAAAATAGTCTTTCTTGACCTCTGTATGTACGAGTACGTGTTAAATCCGGGAAGCGGAAGTGCGGGAATCCCCTCTCTGGCATCTATGTTCCTCGGAATTGCCGTATCTAATAACGAGCCCTGCCCCGAAATTATGCAAAGGCTCGAGGGCGTGTTAAAAAAACGCATAGTCGAAGACGGACTTGATAAGATTTTATTTGAGATAGAAATACCTCTTATCAACGTTCTTTGCGATATTGAAATCAACGGCTTTAAGATAAATCCCGATAAAATCACAGAGTTCGGCGAGGCGCTTGGTGCTCTTGCCGATGAGCTTACAGAAAAAATATACGAGGCCGCAGGTCAGCCATTCAACATTAACTCTCCCAAGCAGCTCGGTGAAATTCTTTATGAAAAATTGGGCTTGACCTCAAGCAAGAAAAAGAGCAAAACCGGTTATCATACAGATGCGCAAACTCTCGAGGAAATGCGCGTTCAATCGCCAATCATAGACGATATTCTCGAATACCGTCAAGTGACAAAGCTGAAGAACACCTACACAAAGCCATTGACAGAGGTACGCGATGAGCAGGACAGAATCCACACCGACTTCAAAATGGCTCTGACAGCAACGGGCAGACTCTCCAGCACAGAGCCTAACCTGCAAAATATCCCGATAAAAACCCCGCTTGGCCGTGAAATGCGTCGCTTCTTTATCTCGGACCAGGGATATAGCCTTGTCGATGCTGACTATTCACAGATTGAGCTTCGCCTGCTTGCTCATATTTCCGACGATTATAATATGTGCGAGGCATTTAAATCGGGCGAGGATATTCACAGAAAGACTGCCGCCGCGGTATTCAATATTCCCGAGGAATTCGTCAGCGAGGATATGAGAAAGCGTGCGAAAGCTGTAAACTTCGGCATCGTATACGGTATCAGCGGATTTTCACTCGCCAAGGATATAGGCACAACCACGCAGGAAGCATCGCAGTATATTAAGAATTATCTAATGAATTATCCTTCAATCGACAGCTATCTCACCGAGGTTGTTGAGCGCGCTACAAGGGACGGCTATACCACTACCCCGCTTGGCAGAAGAAGATACATTCCCGAGCTTAACGCGAGTAACGGAATGCTTCGCGCCTTTGGTAAGCGTGTAGCCATGAACGCTCCTATACAAGGTGCGGCAGCA
>JAZRJC010000098.1:0-7332 GCA_045645605.1 Eubacteriales bacterium
TTCCATTCGGGTATCCCTTTTCTTCATGACCGGCTCAAGAGAGAACGACCGATGCAAGTTCACCGTTAAAATGACGCTCAGGCCAAGGTCACGGTACTCCTTGGCGGAACGGGCGGTTATTTATTGAACCGCAGCACTGCCAATTACCTATGCCCGAGGGCACAGATAATTAGGCAGCCATAGCAACGTTATTGTTGTCGTTTAATTTTAAGTTTGGCCATTATACGGGATTAGCCGGCCCGCCACGCTTATCATATGTCAAAATCCCTGTCGAAACCATTGCATCCCCAGAGAATATAACAATGTTGCCTATGTATTATACAATATTTTTTGTTTTTTGTCAACTGTTGTTGATATCCTTTTTTTGACAAAAAAATCAAAAAGAAAAAGGCTGCTGCAAGTACGTTTTATACCTGCAACAGCCATTTAATAGTAAAATTGGTTATAAATCAATCAATTTCCGATTCTGTAAAATTGAAGAATCCGAAGTAATCAACCTCTGTGTCATTTGTTCCGTCAAGGTAAGCAACCTTGCTTGATACGAGAGGAGCAACGGGAAGCTCTTCCATAAGAAGCTTTTCGGCGTCGCGGAGAATCTCGCTTCTCTTTTTGATGTTTTTCTCTTCAAAAGCCTTCTGGATAAGCTCGTTGTATTCCTCATTTGAATAGCCCGTAATATGTGTGGGTGTTGTGAATGAATCAACTGAATAGATCATATTCTGACCCGAGAAGCCAACGGCATACGGAGCTAAGATATGGAAAGCATTTGTTGAAAGTGCATTAACCTCAACTAGAGCAACCTCAAAGTCAGCCGCCTGAATCGCCTCAAGATAAGCGTCGTCATAGAAGATAACAGTGTCTTCTTTAGTTATTGTATCTGTATCCTGTGAGAATGAAAGTGCTTCGATTTTTACCTTGAATCCAAGCTTTTCCCAAGCAGCCTTAACTATTTCTGCAATTGCGTTATTTTCATCGTTTTCTCTTATTGTAAGAGTAATAGTTGATGTTGACGCCATAATTCCGGCAACTTTAAGAAGATTCTTTGCTTCATCAAGCTTTGCACCGGTTTCGAGATAATCTACTGTTGCGAAATCGTCATCGGCGTCATCTGCTTCAAAGATACCGGCCGGAACAAGAGCAGTTGCGGCATCGGCAAACACGAGCTTTTCAGCAATAGCATCACGGTCTATAGCGAGAGAAAGAGCCTTTCTTACGTTAACGTCTGAGAAGAGGGTGTTATTCAAGTTAAAGTAAAGTGCTGTTGTTGAGGGAACGCTGACAACCTCAGCATTCTTCTTATTATCAGCTCTTTCGCTTACGGCGATATTACCGAGGAAGTTAAGATTTCCGTCCTTCAATTCAGCAACCTGTGTTGCGGGATCCTTTGTAAAGTCAAATACGAGCTGATAGGGAGTTACGTACTTTTTGATACTGTCCTTCTTTGTATCGCGGAAATAGTATCCGTTTCTTTCAAGTGTAAGGCTCTTGCCATATTCAACGCTTCTCAGAATGAAAGGACCGCTACAGCAGGTTGTTGCTGAGCGCTTTGACCAGTCAACGTTTTTGTCAACGATATTTTCGCGAAGCGGAACGAGGCAGGGACTTGCAAGATTATAAAGAAAGGCCTCATAATCAATGGGAGCGTCAAAGTCAATTTGAAGAGTATCGTTCTTTACCGCGTAAACTCCGATATCGTCGATAGAGCAATCACCGTTCTTTGCGTTGTACGCGTTTCTTACTTCATAAAGAAGAGCTGCAGCGTCGGAGGCTGTATTGGGATTAAGGATTCTCTTCCAAGCATAAACTATGTCGTGCGCGCTTACAAGGTTACCGTCAGACCACATGGTTTCGTTAAGTGTTAACGTAATGCGATAGATCTCTTTGTTCGCATCGTCTGTGATCTCATACTCGTCAACAAGCTCTTTTACAAGATCTCCGTCCTCATCCAATGAGAAAAGGGGAATGAACATAAGGCTTGAAATTGCGAGAGCGTTTTTGTTCTGATAAGCAAACGCAGGGTCAAAGTCATAAACCTCCTCGCCTAAATAGATATTAATAATCTCGCCCGGATCCTCGTCGGGGTCATATCCAGAACATCCGACAAGAACGGGGATGATCATAAGAAAGCAGAGAGTGAGGGAAATTACTTTTTTTAACATAATTGCGGAAATCCTCCATAAAAGAAAATATATAGCATCTATATGCGATAGATATTATAACATTAAATTGTGATTTAATCAAGAATTTGCGGGAAAACGTCAAAATGTTTGGACAAATGCACAAAAAGAAGTGTTGTAGTTTGTGCAAAATCAACACTGTATTAAGGCTTTTTGCTTCTGTATTCCCCTTTGCTTGCCTTTCTCAAACCGATTTCAGTTCCTTTAATGATTCTGACGATATTTTTTCTGTGTTTAATCACAATGACAGCGGAAGAAAGAGAAACGATCAAAGCACCGAGAATTCCTGTCTCAAAAAACGTGAAAACAGGGAAGAGTATGACGGTAGTCATAGTTGCCAAAACTATATAATCTGTTATAAGTGTGATAGCGACGATAAGGATAACCATTATAATAGCCGCTTTCCAATCAAGAGCAACGATCATTCCGATATAAGAGGCAAACCCCTTTCCACCCTTAAATTTCAAGTAGAAAGGGAAGATATGCCCGATCACACAGCAGCATCCTGCGATAGTGCCGGCAAGATAGAGCTCGGGGAAGAAAAGCTTGGATAAAAGCACCGCCAGCACGGCTTTTCCGATATCGTGAACACCGACGGCGATCCCCGCCTTCCAGCCCATAAGAATCATTGCGTTTGAAGCGCCGAGATTTCCCGATCCGCCGTCACGCATACTTATCTTTTTTATTTTTGAAATGTAAAAGGCTAAATTTGACGTTCCGATGAGATAGGAAGCGAGAGCAATAAATATGTAATAGATATGTGGATGCATAAAACTCCTCATTAAAACAGGCTGTCAGCAGTGCATAGACGTGCATTTTTTGACAGCCTTTTTTGGCGTCCCCAAGACGATTCGAACGTCCGACCTACTGCTTAGGAGGCAGTTGCTCTATCCTGCTGAGCTATGAGGACAAATGTTAACTGTTAGGATTATAACACATTTTTTTAATTAAATCAATAGCTTTTGAAATTTTATTACAGATGCAAGAGTTTTTCCGAACTTTTTTGGCAAAACACTTGAAGAAGCAAGAAAAAAAGTGTATAATAAACGAGTTGAGACATTTTAGAATTTTTATTAGGAGAATCAGATGCAGAACGAATTGAAAAACGGTTTTTTGGCGGCAAAAAGAGCACTGTTTGATAAGGTGTATTCTTCGCTTAACGAAAAGCAAAGGGAGGCAGTTTTTACAACCGAGAAGCCTCTGCTGGTTTTGGCAGGCGCGGGGAGTGGAAAAACGACGGTTCTCGTTAAAAGAATTGCCTTCATAATTAAATACGGTAATGCTTATTACAGCGAAAGCGTTCCTGAGACTATTTCGGCTGAACAGATCAAAGGTCTTGAGGCGGCAATAGATCTTGAGCCCAAAGAAATAGAGGAGCTTTTACCCGTTTTTGCAAGCAATCCTTGTCCGCCTTGGCAGATCTTGGCTATCACATTTACAAACAAGGCGGCAAACGAGATAAAGGCTCGTTTAGCATCCGCCTTTGCCGATAATGAGTTGATATCAAACGATATATGGGCGGGAACCTTCCATTCGGTTTGTATGCGGATTTTGCGTAAATACGGCGATAGGATTGGTTATACGTCTGATTTTTCGATATACGATATGGATGACTCCAAAAAGCTCGTGTCATCATGTATGAAAAAACTGAATATTGACGAAAAAACTCTTCCTATTAGATCGGTTATGAACGAGATAAGCCGTGCGAAGGATAAGCTTATCACGCCCGAGATGTATTCAGGCGAGGCGGGGTCAGACTTCAGGCTTTCGAAAATTGCGAAGGTTTACAGTGAGTATCAAGCTCAGCTGAAGGCGTCAAACTGCCTTGATTTTGATGATATTATTTTTCAGACAGTAAGGCTGCTGCAGGAAAACGAGGACGTTCTTCGATACTATCAGAATAAGTTCAAATACGTTTGCGTAGATGAGTATCAGGACACGAACAGGGCTCAATTTGTTCTGACGTCGCTTTTGGCGGGAGGCTATATGAACCTTATGGTTGTCGGTGATGATGACCAGAGTATCTATAAATTCCGAGGAGCGACTATTGAAAACATTCTTGATTTTGACAGAACATATAAAGATGCCAAAATAATTAAGCTTGAAGAAAATTACCGTTCGTCCGGAAATATTCTGAATGCCGCTAACGGCGTTATAAAGAACAACGCAGGCAGACGCGGAAAAACGCTTTGGACGTCGAGGTCGGAGGGTGAAAAGATTTCTCTTAACAGGCTTGACGACCAGAATCTCGAGGCAAGATACATAATTGATACGATAAATCGTGCCGTCTCAAATGGGCAGAACAGTTATCGCGATTTTGCGGTGCTGTACCGAGTAAACGCACAGTCGAATAATATTGAGCGAGCGTTTGCAAAAAGCGGTATGCCATATAGGGTTCTTGGCGGGACACGCTTCTCTGATAGAAAGGAAATCCGAGATATCGTTGCATATTTGCATCTTATCAACAATAATTCTGATAGAGAAAGACTGCTTCGTATTATAAATGAGCCTAAGAGAAAAATAGGAGCAAAGGCGATTGAAGCAATAGAGCAGATCGCGGACGCCGAGAGGTGCAGTCTTTTTGCCGTGATCCGTAATGCCGATAAATATTTAGCGCTTTCAAACTATGCTTCAAGGCTTCGCGAATTTGCCGATCTTATCCTTGGGCTCGGAGAGCTTTCAGGAAAGGTTTCGCTCGACGTTCTCGTCAAGGAAACGCTTGAACGCTCGGGATACCGTCGGATGCTTGTTGACGCAGGCGAGGAGGAGGCAGAGCGACTTGAAAACCTTGAGGAATTTATCTCGGGCATTATCGAATATCAGCAAAACACCGAGGAGCCGACTCTGACGGGCTTTCTTGAGGAAAATGCGCTTGTTGCTGACGTTGACAGATACGACGATACGGCAGACGCTGTTGTTCTTATGACTATTCACAGCGCCAAGGGCCTTGAATTTCCGATCGTGTTCCTGCCGGGACTTGAGGACGGAATTTTCCCCGGAATGCAGTCTGTTCTCGACCCCACCGAGCTTGAAGAGGAAAGAAGACTGGCTTACGTTGCTCTGACGAGAGCAAAAGAGAAGCTTTATATTACGCACACGAAGTCAAGGCTTCTGTACGGAAGAACGCAATATAATCCACGCTCCCGATTCGTTGACGAGATACCGAGCGAGGTTTTGGATAATATTTCAGCAGACACGGAGAGTGTTATCGGCGGATACGTTATGACGGACAGAGCAGGCGGCACTTATTTTAACCGCACGGCGAAAAATACGGGATCTGTGGCGTTTCCGGCAAACGAAAGCTCGATTAATAAGCAGATATTTAATAAGTCGGCAAAAACAAGCCTCGAAGCCTTCAGCGAGGGGGACAGAGTCTCTCATATGACCTTCGGAGAGGGAGAAATTCTGTCGGTTCGTCCAATGGGTGCAGATACGCTTTACGAAATTATGTTTGATAAGGTTGGAACGAAAAAATTGATGGCAACCTATGCCAAACTGAGAAAAATCTAAAAATAATGTATTTTTTTTGAAAATTCTGTTGAAAAATCTTGTAGGGTGTGCTATAATTAACTGTAATTTTTTCTCGGAATGTTGATTTTTCAGTAAAAACGGTATTTTCGTTATTCAACATTCTTAAAATTTATTTGCAATTTTTATGCGAAAGGGTGAATTTTTATGGAATTCAAAAACAAATATTTGGCAGAGGTTTATGCCAAGGTTGAAAAGAGAGACGCTAACGAGCCCGAATTTCTTCAGGCCGTAAAGGAAGTTCTCGAATCTCTCGAGCCTGTTCTTGAGAAGAAGCCTGAATATGAAAAGTCAGGTCTTATCGAAAGAATGGTAGAGCCCGAAAGAATGATTATCTTCAGAGTACCGTGGGTGGATGACAACGGTGTTCCTCAGGTTAACCGCGGCTTCAGAGTACAGTTCAACTCTGCAATCGGTCCTTACAAGGGAGGTCTTCGCTTCCATCCCTCTGTAAACCTTTCTATTATGAAGTTCCTCGGCTTTGAGCAGACCTTTAAGAACTCTCTTACAAGTCTTCCTATGGGCGGCGGTAAGGGTGGCTCTGACTTTGACCCCCGTGGAAAGAGCGATATGGAGGTTATGCGCTTCTGCCAGAGCTTTATGACAGAGCTCGTTAAGCACATCGGTCCTAACACAGACGTTCCCGCAGGCGACATCGGTGTTGGTGCACGTGAGGTTGGTTATCTCTTCGGTCAGTACAAGAGAATTCAGAACGAATTTACAGGCGTACTTACAGGTAAGGGAATTCCTTTCGGTGGTTCTCTTATTCGTCCCGAGGCAACAGGCTTTGGTGCCGTTTACTTTGCAGCAGAGCTTTTGAAGGCTAAGGGCGAGGAAATCAAGGGCAAGACGTTTGCAATTTCCGGCTTCGGTAACGTTGCTTGGGGTACTGCTAAGAAGATTGCTCAGCTCGGCGGTAAGGTTGTTACAATTTCAGGTCCTGACGGATACGTATACGATCCCGACGGTGTTGTAACAGAGGAAAAGATCAATTATCTCCTTGAGATGCGTGCATCCGGCCGTGATAAGGTTCAGGATTACGCAGACAAGTTCGGCGTAGAGTTCTTTGCAGGCAAGCGTCCTTGGGCAACTAAGGTTGACGTTGTAATGCCTTGCGCTACACAGAACGAGGTTGGTATTGACGACGCAAAGAATATCGTTGCTAACGGTGTTAAGTATTATATCGAGGTTGCAAATATGCCCACAACTGCTGAGGCTGTTGCATATCTTAAGGCTAACAAGGTAGTTATCGCTCCTTCGAAGGCTGTTAATGCAGGTGGTGTTGCGGTTTCAGGTCTCGAAATGAGCCAGAATTCAATGCGTTACTCCTGGACAGCAGAAGAGGTTGACGCTAAGCTTCACCAGATTATGACAAACATCTTCAATAGCTGTGCAAATGCCGCTAAGGAATACGGCATGGAAGGCGACTACATCGCAGGCGCTAACATTGCAGGCTTCTTGAAGGTTGCTGATGCCATGAAGGCTCAGGGTGTTGTGTAATTTAATCAAATACATAAAAATAGGGCTGTCGCAAAAGCGACAGCCTTGTTTCATTTTATATAAAGAAAAAATCCAAGTCACGAGACTTGGATTTTTTGTGAAGTGCAGACAAAAAAGATATTTTGGG
>JAZRJC010000099.1:0-6892 GCA_045645605.1 Eubacteriales bacterium
CAAACGAGAATCCCGATGCAATATTCGTAAGTATTCACATGAACACCTTTCCGCAGGAAAAATACAACGGCCTGCAGGTGTATTACTCAAAAAATAATCCGCAGAGCAAGCTTTTGGCAAATGGGATAAGAGATTCGGTAAGAGAGTATCTGCAGCCTGAAAACAAGCGTGAAACAAAGGCGGCGGATTCGTCGATTTATCTTCTTGATCGCGCGCCCTCGACGGCGGTTCTTGTGGAATGTGGATTTTTGTCAAATAACGAGGAATGTAATAAACTCTCAAGCGAGGACTATCAAAAGCAGCTTGCATTTACTCTTTTAATCTCGATTATTAACTACTTTGATACCCAAAACAAGATGTTATAATACAAAAGATTATCAAAGAAAATTTCTTTTGAAAAGAGAAAGGATTTTTCAAAAATGAAAGGCTTAAAGACTATATATATCTGCTCTGAATGTGAGTATCAATCTCCGAAATGGCTTGGCAAATGTCCGTCATGCGGTTCATGGAACTCATTTGTTGAGGACGTTGTTGAAAATGAAACGAAAACGGCAGCTGCGCCTAAACGAATATCGGTGAATATAACGGGGGTAAACAATAAAACAGTGCCCTTTGAGGAGCTTGCTCTTCCTTCTTATATTCGGTCTGAAACAGGACTTTCAGAGCTTGACCGAGTGCTTGGCGGAGGACTTGTTACAGGCTCTGTCGTGCTTCTTTCGGGCGAGCCTGGTATTGGTAAATCAACTCTCCTTATGCAGATTTCTGATGCGCTTGGTACAACCAAGATCGATGGGCGGCAGAGAACTATAATATACGTTTCGGGTGAGGAGTCGGGCGGACAGCTTAAGCTCCGCGCGAAAAGGCTGGAGGTTTGCGGTAAAAATCTACATATCCTTACAGAAACGAATATTGAAAATATATTGTCGGAAATCTCAAAGCTGAAGCCAGATATAGTTATCGTAGATTCAATTCAAACGATTTACAGCGATAGGATTTCAAGTGCGCCCGGAAGCGTGACTCAAATAAAGGAGAGTGCTCTTTCCTTTATAAACCTTGCAAAAACGGCAGGGGTTTCAATGCTTCTTGTGGGACACGTCAATAAAGAGGGCGGAATTGCAGGCCCTAAGGTGCTTGAGCACATGGTGGATGCCGTTCTTTATTTTGAGGGTGAGCGTCAGCAGTCGTACAGAATAATCCGTGCGATAAAAAACCGTTTTGGCTCTACGAATGAAATCGGCGTTTTTGAGATGACGGATAAGGGGCTTTCACAGGTGGTAAATCCGTCCGAGATGCTGCTCTCCGGCAGACCTAAAAATGTTCCGGGCAACTGTGCGGTTTGTACTGTTGAGGGAACTCGTCCGATTATTGCTGAGATTCAGGCGCTTGTTTCTCAAACCGCTTTTCCCGCACCGAGAAGAACGACAAACGGTATAGATTATAACAGAATGTGCTTGATTTTAGCCGTTCTCGAAAAAAGACTAGGACTTAAATTTTATCAGAATGACGTCTATTTGAACGTTATCGGCGGCCTTCATATTGATGAGCCCGCGTCTGATCTTGCCGTTGCTATGGCTATGATTTCAAGCCTTACCGAGAGAGTGATTCCCGATGACGTGATAGCTATAGGTGAGCTTGGACTGTCGGGCGAATGCCGTGCCGTATCAAGCTTGGATATGCGAATACACGAGGCTGCAAGACTCGGCTTTCGGAGAGCAATAGTCCCTCTCAGAAATATTGAGAAAAAGCCAATTAATGTTGACGGAATGGAGATTATTCCGATAAGGGGCGTTTATGAGGCTCTAAGCTTGCTTAAAGAAAAGGAATAATTATTTCCCCTATAGATGCTTGGTGGGGGGATAGAACGGAGGTATAAAATGGAACTGGTTCTTTTAACTGCACTTGGAGTTGGCGGTGCGACGGTAATCGGATCGCTTATAGGCTTTGCGGTGAAGAAAATATCTCATAAATTCAGCGATATAATTTTAGGCTTTGCGGCAGGAGTTATGCTTTCGGCGGCGGTTTTCGGGTTGATTCTTCCGTCAATCGAGGCAGGCGGTAAATTTCCCGTTGTTATAACGGTGCTCGGTATTTTTAGCGGAGCCTTTTGCTTAAATCTTGTGGACAAACTTGTGCCACATCTTCACAGTCTTGTCGGAGACGAGCAGGAAAATCACCCAAAGGGAAGTGAGGCAATCAACAAGATATTGCTTTTTGTAATTGCTATTGCTATACATAATTTTCCCGAGGGAATTGCGGCGGGCGTTGGATTTGGAACGGGAAACACCGTGGACGCTCTGACGATTGCCGCCGGTATTGCTCTTCAGAATATACCCGAGGGTATGGTGATTATTGCACCTATGCTTTCGCTTGGCATCAGTAAGAGAACGACGCTTTTATGTGCTGTCGGCACGGGTGTGATTGAGATTTTGGGAACACTTATCGGATATTTTGCCGTATCGGTGTCAGCGGCTGTTTTGCCGTTTGCACTGGCCTTTGCGGGAGGAACGATGTTGTACGTTATAAGCGACGAAATGATTCCCGAAACCCATTCACACAAAAACGAGAGAGGGGCTACATATGCTTTGCTTGTAGGCTTTTCGCTAATGCTCGCACTCGACTTCTATCTTGGTTGAAATGCACAAAAAATTGTGAAAATACTTGACAGAAGAAAAAAATAATGGTATCATATATGAAACATATTAAGGAGGATAAAATTATGTTTAAGAAGATTGCAATATTTTTACTCGTAGTAGTTTTGGCTATCGGATGTCTTTGCTCTTGCGGAAGCGAGGAGGACAAGGGAGACGCGGCAGATACAACTGTTGAAACAGAAATAAAGACAGAGGCTCAAACAGAGGCTATAACAGCCCCTGACCCTTATATTCCCGTTGATGGCGGTAAGCTTGGTCTTTCTTATGAGATTGTTGACGGTAAGCTTTACGTTAGCGGTAGTATTGAGGAAAATCCGGGTGTTGCCGGCTTTAATTTGAATTTGACCTTTGATCAGACAAAGGTTTGCCCGATTGAATTTACCGATGCCCAAATAGTTTCTGTTGATGAGATTCTTTCAAATCTTCATCAGGGTCCGGAGGTTTCAGCACAAGCAGGTATAGTTACCGTATTTATTATAAAGGCACAGGACGTAACCGAGGATGGAAAGCTTTTCACCGTTTCCTTTGACATCTTGGACGGCGCTGCCGAAGCAGGTTATATGGAAATGAGTCTTGTGGTTGATGCAGAGGGATGCGTAAATTCAGCATTACAGAAGATAAATATTCTTCCTGCAGCTGTAACCGTAGCGTTTAACGATTAATTATTAAATATTATATTTGTACCGCTGTGCTAAAACACAGCGGTATTTTTGTCTTTTGTAACGAGGGACAAGACAAATGTTAATAAAATGTAAAATGTCAAAAAAAAGGAAAAAACAGTCGAAAAAATGAATTTTTGACCTTGATAAGATATTGGTAAAGTGTTATAATAATATAAAGATATTATATTGGATGAACAATCGCCTTTAATTGGGGCGTTTTTGTTTGTGATTATAAATTTACGATTATAGCTGTGTGGGAGTTTGTGATGGGAGAGGACAGAAAGAAAAAGGGGAACGGTGGCAAAATAAGAATATCACTAATCTGTTTTTTGCCTGTTTGCGTACTTATTTCTTGCTTTTCGGTTATAGTTTTGTCTGCTATGGGACTTATGAACGTAGTTTATGACGGAAGCGTTGAGAACGTTGAGGTGCTTTTGAATAACACGAGCATTGATGATTCAATAATAGGTATCGACGAGTCCGATTTGCCAAAGGAAACTGTGCCTGACACGTCTTTTGAAACCTCTGTTCCGCCCGAAACCAACGTTCCCGAGGAAAACAACCCAACTACACCGCCGGATGATATTATAATTGACGAAAACGATAGAATTTTGAAGCTTACAGAGCCCGCTACAGCGGATTATTTTAAGGATACCTTGTTTTTAGGTGATTCGCGGATGTTAGGACTTGCTCTTTCCTCTCAAGATATAGGGGCAACCTTTTATGCCTCTGTTGGATTGGCGATTAACCAGCTTGAAACAAAGAAAATCAGCAAGGGTATGACCGCTATTGAATTGATGAAGAATGACTCGAAGCAGTATAGTAAAATATATATGATGTTCGGGCTTAACGAGCTTGGCTGGGTGTATGCTCATCGGTTTGCCGAGAGCTATAAAGAAGCAGTTTTGAAGATTCGCTCTATTTATCCCAGTGCCGATATTTGTATTATGTCTATTATGCCTGTTTCGGAAAAGGCGAATATCAATTCCTTTACTCCCGAAAGTGCTAATTTAAGAATTGCAGAATACAACGCCTTGCTTCTTGAGCTTGTTGGTGAGATTGACGCCTGGTATTTGGAAAGCTATGAGCTTTTTGCCAACGAACGTGGATTTTTACCGATTGAGATGTCTTCTGACGGTATTCACCTTCGTGCAGACAGCAACAAGGCTCTGATGAATTATATATCGAATCATCTTCTTGGCGGCAATAATCAGTATGTTAATACCAACGAAGAAAGAATGAAAAAGGAATCGGTGACATGAGAAAAAACAATGCTTTTGCTATCTTTTTGATTTTTATACTTTCCCTATGCCTCGTTTCCTGCGGTGGCGGCGAGAAGAAGGCTGACGTTGAAATTGAAGTTGATATCGAAGAGCTTGCATCGAATGTGGTGGGACTTTCTGTATATGCGGATGCCGATATGGTCAAGCTCAATGATGATAATATAGAAATGCGGTATGATTTCGGCGGACAGTATGATGCTATCGTTGCATATGCTTCGGCAACGTCGGCATCTGATGAGATAATAATTATCTGCGCAAAGGATAGGGCGGGAGCAGATGCTCTTATTAAGAGCGTTGATGAATACCGCAAGGAAAGAATCGAGCTTTATGCCTCGTATGCGATGGAGCAGACTCCGAAGCTTGAGGGAGCTTATCTTGAAGGAATCGGCAGATACGTTATTTTTGCTGCGGCAGATGATATAAGCGGAATTGAAGAGATAGTTTCAAAATTAAAATGAGGAGATAGTTATGGAGAAAAAGGATATAGAAAGAATAAACGCTCTTGCAAGAAAGTCAAAAACAGAGGAAGGCTTAACAGAGGAAGAGAAGCTTGAGCAGAAGGTGCTTCGAGATAGGTATATAAAGGAAATCAGAATGTCATTCGGCTCAATGCTTGATAATACTGTAATCGAGCGTCCCGACGGAACTCGTGAAAAACTAAAGGACAGAAAATCAAAGTGAATTTTCTGCCCAAATGATTAAAATTATTAACTGAATAATAATAATTACAGGTAAGCCAAGCATAAATTTTTTATGCTTGGTTTTGTGTTTTATAAATAGCATCGTAAAGTACATAGCAACAGAGCCGCCAAGGGTGGCAAGAAGCAAAAGCCGGGCCTCGCTTATACGCCATCTACCTGCCTTTGCCGATTGCTTGTCGATTACGGTGACAAGCATTGAGATAAATGATATGATTATAAAAAAGATATACGGATATAATTCAGGCTTCATAATTAAATATCCTTTCAAAATAGGCTGTCGCTATGTGCGACATCCTATCATATAAGCTTACTTTTTCGGGAAGCTATCCTTTAGACCAACGATCAAATTAAAGGTGTTTTCCTTCTTTGTGTCCTTGCAGAAATAACCTGTACGGACAAACTGGAATTTGTCGCCCGATTTTGCGTCGGCGAGAGAAGGCTCAATCTTTGCATTCTCAATTACAACTAGCGATTCGGGATTGAGATATTCGCCGTATTTGTCGCTGTCGATCTCGTTCATATTTTCAGCCGTAAAGAGCTTGCCGTAAATATTAAGAGTTGTATCAAGGGCGTATTTTGCGGAGAGCCAATGAATCGTGCCTTTGATTTTGCGTCCGTCAAGCGGATTTCCGTTGCCTGCCTCAAGGTCAGCAGTTGCGTGAATTGCCTTGATCGTGCCGTCATCGTTCTTTTCGATTCCCGCATATTTGATGATATATCCGCCCATAAGACGAACCTCGCCGTCAGGCTTTAGGCGGAAGAATTTGGGAGGCGGAACCTCTGCAAAGTCATCAGCATCAATATAAATTTCCTTTGTAAAGGTTACGTTGCGAACTCCTGCAGTCTCATCCGTCGGGTTGTTCGGAAGAGTAAAGGTTTCTTCTTTATCCTCGGGATAGTTGTCGATAATAACCTTGATGGGGTGCTGAATTGCAACTCGGCGGTAGGCCTTCGTATTAAGCTCCTCGCGGATACAATACTCAAGAAGCTCGATTTCAATCATACTGTTTGATTTTGCAACACCGATTCTGGAGCAGAAGTCAAGAATAGATGCAGCAGTATAACCGCGACGGCGAAGACCGCAAAGCGTTGGCATACGGGGATCGTCCCAGCCGTCAACCAATTTATCCTCCACGAGACTGCGCAAAAAACGCTTGCTCATAACCGTGTGCGTAAGATTAAGTCTTGCAAACTCAACCTGACGGGGAGTTGAGGGAACAGAGCAGTTTTCAATTACCCAGTTATAGAGCGGGCGGTGAATTTCATATTCAAGAGAGCAAAGCGAATGAGTAATTCCCTCAAGAGCGTCCTGAATCGGATGAGCGAAGTCATACATAGGATAGATGCACCACTTTGAGCCTTGACGGTGATGCTCGATATAACGAATTCTGTAAATAACGGGGTCACGCATACAGAAATTACCCGACGCCAAGTCGATTTTCGCACGAAGCGTGTATTTACCCTCGGGAAATTCGCCGTTTTTCATTCTCTCAAAGAGATCAAGGCTTTCGGCGATAGGTCTGTCGCGGAATGGGGATACTGCAGGGTGAGTCAGATCTCCGCAATATTTGGGGTCGCGGAAATCCTCGGCTGTA